>DATMYU010000125.1:0-2770 GCA_035560775.1 Desulfosporosinus sp. | reverse complement strand
AAGTATAAGTTTAGAGTAGTCTGATTCTAGTGGTATAAGTGCAACTAAGGCGGCCGCCGGCGCCTGCGGCTTGGCGCCAGCCAAGTTTTCTTTATTGGAGCTAGGTTGGAATAGTGAGCATTGCCTTGCTGGGCGTTATTTCTAACTATCTCATCGTCCATCTGGAAAAAAATCTAACATCGTGGAAAGAAAAAGTCGGACAATGAATCTAAGACCTTGGCGATTGTTATTGAATCGACTATTCCAAGTGTGACCAGGGTCAACTAAGACAAGACTCGAAGCATTGAGAGAGAAGGGAGTAATAGTAGATGACAGTCAAGGAAATCCAAAGCCAACTTGAGTATCTAAAATTTAGTCGGGATGAAGTTCATGGCTGTTCCAAAGCCATCGGCAAGCTGTTTGACCTCACGGCCTCGTATGTCCATGACGCTGAGCAAGCATATAAAAATGGAAAAAATGCCGTTTGGGCCATGGGAGGCTGGGAGGTAGGGGCCAGGAATTTTCCCAGCCAATTAGTAACAGAAATTTCTTGTCATGCCATGGGCGCACACTTTCTTAATTCTAAGGTGAAGTCGATCGTAGACATTGGCGGTCAAGACTCCAAAGCAATCAAGGTTGATCCGAATTCCGGTAAAGTGGTAGATTTTGTGATGAACGACAAATGCGCCGCCGGGACTGGGAGGTTCCTCGAGAAAGTAGCTCTCCTACTTGATTTAACGTTAGAACAGCTGGGTGATGAAGCGCTGAAGGCAACTACCCCTTCAGACATCAGTAGTCAGTGTGTTGTTTTCGCCGAATCAGAAGTCATTTCATTAAAGGCTAAGGGTGAAAAACGGGCGGACATTGCCGCTGGCATTCATATTGCCACCGCCCGCCGTGTACGCAACCTCCTCAATCGGATTGGGCTGGAACCTGACTTAGTCTTCACTGGGGGAGTTTCAAACAATGTTGATATGAAGAAAGCATTGGAGGATGTCCTGGGACACCCAATCAGCGAGGTTAAGTTGGATCCAACCTATGCGGGGGCTCTTGGCGCAGCAGTGTTCGCTCAAAAATACCATTCTGCTGGTTCAACTTCAGAAAAGCAGGTCTTAGCAGAGCGGGATCAATTGGGGAAACAGACTGCCAAATAGCCAAAGGATGAAATCGGATGTTAACCGTTAGATAAAGGCTAAGGATTGTTTCATGAGGGGATAAGCCTTAGCCTTTATTATTTTAAAATCAAACGTATTGCCCACCGGTTGTCGACCATTCGTATATGAATCGCATGGTTGTGGCTAGACCCAGGTAAAATAAAATCAGGGGAATTATGCTTATCAAGCTGTCGGACAAACAATAACTGTTTATACTGAGAATGGTACTCAAAGTGAAAGTAACCATGCTTAGGGAGGTTGTTGACAAAGCATATGGAAGGATGTAAAATAAAGTAAAGTAAACCAATCATGTTACAGGTCAATGTAGTTGACTGCAAAGGTGGAGACTGCTTTCTGAATTTTTTTCAGGGAGTGGCTCTTTTTAATTAAGGAAGAAAGAGGAGGGATTAATGAAGTAGCAGAAAAGTTTGGGATTGACCAAAATAAGTTGAATAAAGTCTTGCAAGAGGAAAACGAATATTACTGCGAATTCGGTCAACGCATTGCGGATTTGTATAT
The DNA here is from genome assembly GCA_035560775.1 of Desulfosporosinus sp. Lineage (GTDB taxonomy): Bacteria > Bacillota > Desulfitobacteriia > Desulfitobacteriales > Desulfitobacteriaceae > Desulfosporosinus. The sequence continues at coordinate 1,118 of DATMYU010000125.1, read as the reverse complement.
TGACACGGATTTTCAGCGGTTCGCTGTAATTATTGGCGATGCTAATTACAGCCATGTGCTGATAGGTTAAAATATAAGCAATCGAAATGCTAGCAAATAACGTGTCTGGGAGGATGATGTACATGACCAAAATTGAATTGACCGACTTAACCGGCATGACCCCGTTATTGAGACTCAATCAAACAGCTGAGGATAATCGTTTAAGTGAGAAACTGTATAATTTACGCCAAAACCTTTCTAATATAGGCTCAGCTCTTATTGCCTTTTCCGGGGGGGTAGACAGTAGTCTATTAGTACAAGTTGCTTTTGACGTTTTAGGGGATAGATGCCTAGCAGTTATTGCTACATCGGAGACTTATCCAAAAGCAGAATTGGAAGAAGCTGAACAATTGGCCCAAAAAATCGGTGTTAACTATTTAGTAATAGCCACGGAAGAATTAAAAAATGAAGAATTTGCTAGTAACCCTGTTAAGCGCTGTTATTTTTGTAAAACGGAACTGTATAATAAACTTAAATCTATCGCAAAAGAGAAAGGCTATCAGAATATTTTAGATGGAGCCAATTTAGATGATGCATTAGATTATCGACCGGGAAGATTGGCAGGAAAGGAAATAGGGGTGCGCAGTCCCCTGGAAGAAGCAGGCTTAGCTAAAGCGGAGGTTAGGCAGTTGGCAAAAGAATTGGGATTATCGAACTGGGATAAACCTTCTTCAGCCTGTTTATCGTCCCGTTTACCCTATGGGCAGAGAATTACAATAGAGAGTTTGAATCAGGTAGAGCTTGCCGAAAATATTTTAAAACAACATAATTTCCGACAAGTGAGAGTGCGTCATCATCAAAATATTGCGCGTGTGGAAATACCGAAGGAAGATTTCGCTAGGCTAACGGGGTCAGTTTTAGATGACGTTGTAGCCAAACTAAAAAAATTAGGGTTTAGCTATATTACTTTGGATTTACAGGGATTGCGCAGTGGCAGTATGAATGAAGTACTAGAAAAAAATTAGTTCCGACTAGTCCTGGCAAGTAGAGAATAACCATTGTTAGGATATTCAGAGTACAGCAAAAACTTGGACCATGAAGGTTTGCTATCTTCCAGATTATTGATATAATGTATTTAG
>DATMYU010000124.1:0-2572 GCA_035560775.1 Desulfosporosinus sp. | reverse complement strand
ACAAGGAGGTGTGCACGTATGTTTTTAACATTTATTACTGGGTTAGTCGCCATTTTAGTTGGCTTAGCTTTGGGCGTTTTAGTCGGTTGGCTTATGCGTAAAAATACAGCAGAAAAAGGTATCGGATCTGCAGAAGAAGAGGCTAAACGTATTGTTGAGAATGCCCATTCTGCAGCTGAAAGCAAGAAAAGAGAATCTGTTGTTGCCGCTAAAGAAGAAATCATGCTTATTCGTAATGAAGTGGAAAAGGAAACGCGGGAACGACGTAACGAACTTCAACGGCTTGAACGGCGTTTACTCCAAAAAGAGGAGAGTTTAGACCGCAAAATTGAGTCGTTAGAACACAAAGAGGAAAATCTACGCCGCAAGGAAACCGAAGTAGAAAATCAAAAAGACGAATTAAACCAGCTTGTAGGAAAAGAACAAGCTGAGCTAGAGCGTTTATCTGGCATGACCTCGGACGAGGCCAAACAGCTCCTATTGAAAAGAGTTGAAGAAGAGGTTCGCTATGAGTCGGCGATTATGATCAAGGAAATAGAGACTCGGGCCAAGGAAGAAGCGGAGAAAAAGGCTAAAAACATTATTGCCTTAGCTATACAGCGCTGTGCTGCGGACCATGTAGCTGAAACGACTGTGTCCGTTGTGTCGTTGCCTAGTGACGAAATGAAAGGTCGAATTATTGGTCGTGAAGGACGCAATATCCGTACTTTAGAAACCTTAACTGGGATTGATCTTATAATTGATGATACTCCTGAAGCGGTTATTTTATCGGGATTTGATCCGATCCGACGAGAAATTGCGCGAATAGCTCTGGAAAAACTCATAGCAGACGGCCGTATTCACCCGGCACGAATTGAAGAAATGGTTGAAAAGGCTCAGAAAGAAGTTGACCAAAAGATTCGTGAAGAAGGAGAACAGGCAACTTTCGAGACAGGCGTGCACGGTTTGCATCCTGAATTGATTCGTTTGCTCGGTCGACTTAAATTCCGTACAAGTTACGGTCAAAATGTCTTGAAGCACTCGACGGAAGTATCCCATTTAGCAGGATTGATGGCTGCTGAGTTAGGTGTAGACATTCAGCTTGCCAAGCGTGCAGGTCTCTTGCATGATATTGGCAAGGCAGTTGATCATGATATGGAAGGAACTCACGTGCAAATCGGGGTTGATCTTGCCAGAAAGTACAAGGAATCAAGTGATGTTATTCACGCGATTGAAGCGCATCATAACGATATAGAGCCGAAAACAATAGTTGCAGTACTTGTTGCTGCTGCCGATGCGGTTTCTGCAGCTCGCCCTGGAGCACGTAGGGAAACTCTTGAGACGTACATTAAACGCCTACAAAAGCTGGAAGAGATTGCAGAGAGTTTCGAAGGTGTTGAAAAGTGCTTTGCCATTCAAGCAGGACGGGAAGTTCGCATTATCGTTAAACCAGATAAGATTGACGATGTACTCGCTCCACGCGTAGCGAGAGAAATAAGTAAGCGTATTGAAGAAGAACTCGAATATCCAGGACAAATCAAAGTTGTTGTAATACGTGAAACTCGAGCAGTTGACTTTGCGAAGTAGCTAATTAAGATGTTAAAACAGGCGATCCTACGGATCGCCTGTTTTTATACCTGAACAGGAAGTATAGTTTTGAGTAGTCTAATTTGGGTGGTATAAGTGCAACTAAGGCGGCCGTCTGCGCCTGCGGCTAACAAGAAGGATAACACGTGCGAAGACAGTGTCTTCGCACGCCAGCCAAGTTTTCTTTATACCTGAACAGAAAGTATAAAAATGATTAGCATGATGTATTGCAAGAAGAAGGTCGAGTTTGGTATTTTAGGTATGGAATAATGGTATCCTATGGATAGCGGTTTTGGAGATATTTGAAAGGGAGGAACGTTCGTTGCACGTACTTTTTATTGGAGATATTATGGGTAAGCCTGGAAGGGAAGCTATAAAACGGTTTTTGAAGCCCCTTCAAGTGGAATATAACATAGATGTGACTATTGCGAATGCTGAGAATGCTGCCGCTGGTAAAGGGTTAACCAAAGATATTGCTGAGGAACTATATTCCAACGGAATCCAATTTTTAACTATGGGAAATCATGTTTGGGATCAGAGAGAAATTATGAACTTTATTGACCACGAGCCAAGACTTATTCGTCCGGCAAATTATCCGGTCGGAGCACCGGGGCAAGGATATGGATTTATACGGACAATGGGTAAAAAGATTGGGGTCCTAAATCTCTCAGGACGTATCTTTTTAAACCCACTTGATGATCCCTTTAGTGGAGCCATCCGCTGTATTAATCAGATCAAACAAGAAACACCTATTATTATTGTCGATTTCCACGCTGAGGCAACTTCAGAAAAAGTTGCTTTGGGTTGGTTTCTTGATGGCAAGGTTAGCGCAGTAGTAGGAACTCATACTCACATTCAGACAGCTGATGCTCGCGTGCTTCATCAGGGCACAGCTTATATTAGTGATATCGGCATGACAGGGCCACGCGATTCTGTTTTAGGAATAAAAAAGGAAATTATAATTAATCGTTTTTTGACCCAGCTTCCAGCTAAGTTTGAGGTAGCG
>DATMYU010000123.1:0-8517 GCA_035560775.1 Desulfosporosinus sp. | reverse complement strand
CCTCTATTGCCTGAAGGATTTTATCTGGCATTCCTATCCCATTCCTTCCATCTTAGTTATCTATTCCATTATATCATAGCCATTCGATGAAATCATACGGACGCGACCATTTTACCATGATTCGATTTCGGTCTTAAGATCATCGGTTGTTATTGTTTCACCATTTCGAACTGCTTCCTGTCCCTTTTTGATCTTGTCCAATACAAATAAGCGGTACATAATATCATCAAGATTGACTGAATCAGGCAACCTTGAAATAGCGTTGAGAGCTTCTTGCTTAATAGTTTGCATTCAGAAAGCCTCCTTTATGACTCTAAGATTTCAGCCTAACTAAGTCTATTTTACTTAGGGTTTGCTAACCAAACCCCTTTCTTCCTCTGAGGCAACCAGAATCTTACTATTTTCCGCCCCAATATCCAAATCAGAATTTGGGCAATCCCAACAAGGGTGAGAGCCTTCTCCTCGGCTTGTCCCCAAAATCGACAGCGCTGTCGATTTTGGGGACAAGCCCGGCAGGGTCTGAAGTTAACTTTTTTGGTTTACGCTACATCGTTGTTACTCCATGTGCACGGTTTTTGACGCAAAAGTTGTTTTTCCATGCACATATTTATTAAGACAATACCCGTAAACCCTTCCGAAATCTAGACTTTTCTATAAATTAGCAAGCCCTACTTAGAATATCATAATTCCACAAGGTTAAATTGCCAGACTTACACACATATGACCTGCATTTCTTATTGAAATATTTACAACAAGCAACGGGATCGAAGAGTTCACCACCTTCGATCCCGTTGCTTATTCGCGTTCATCCAAGCCCAAGGAGCGCCTTTCTACCAAGCGGCCACATCCGTTTCACCGTAGCCAAACCCCAGGAGGAGCGCTTTTCTGCTAAGCGGATGCGTCCGTGCAGCCGCGGTCCAGACAAGCGCCGACGGTTCGCGCCCCGTGCGCGCCATGGTTCACATTCATCCTACCCAGAGGTTATGGCAAGCTCGCGAACCGTCCAGCTTGTCAGCGGCGTAACGCGCAGACGCGTGCAGAAGACGCTCCTCCCGTCGGTCCTAACCCCGTCGCGAGTGTACAAAAAGCTCCAACTAATCGGGCCATATCCTACTCATCATCGAATTAAGAATAATCGCCAAACTCACCTTAAACATATAATACATACTTTTAAACGGTGTAATAGAGGAATGCCCGGACAATCGTGCATCCATTTCTACCGAGATCTCGATCACCCGCAACCCGTTTTTGACTAACGTTACAATCGAGTCCGGTTCCGGATAATCGGTGGAATAATGAGTAGATACCACCCGCAAGGCTTTCTGATTATAAGCCCGAAATCCAGATGTAGGATCCGTATAAACCTTACGAACAACGGACTGGACCGTTTTACTTAACAGATAGATTCCTAAACGCCGAGGTAAGGCTGATTTGTACGACGTTTTCGCTAGAAATCGGGAACCGATGGTTACATCAGCATCACCCTGAAGTACTGGTTCAATTAATTTCCTGATTTCTTCTGCTCTATGTTGCCCATCCCCATCAACTTGCAATGCCACATCATATTGATTCTTCACAGCATAAAGAAACCCGGTTTGAACCGCTCCACCGATCCCTAAGTTCACGGCCAAGGAGATCACCTTCGCCCCCTGAGCACGAGCAACCTCCGCAGTTTGGTCTGTAGATCCATCGTCTATGACAAGCACGTCGAGCCAGGGGGCCGCGCTTAATAGATTCTGAACCACGGAACCGATATTATCCACTTCATTTAAGGCGGGTACAATTGCTAAAATTCTCTTCATCGCTCTTCTTCCTTCATACCCTTATCCGTGTTTTCCACGGTGGAGGGCACGCTGCTTTGTACCCCTACTTCGTCTTCGAGAAGGGCGAGCCGCTGTATCAAGACTCGATTGCTCGAGCTTAATTTCGAAATGGCTAGGGAAAAGTGAATGCATAAGACAAACACTAGCACCCCAAAGATCACAAAGATCGCTGATGGCGCATAATAAATTCCCATCAGAGCTGCAAGTAATTCGATTCCTTTTTTCCATAGGGAAAAGAAGATCATCCCCAAACCTGCAACAATCCAGATCAGAGAGTATTCAACCGCCAAGCGCCGCCGACGGACTTGTTCAATGACAAAGCCGGTGACCATTAAACTTGTTATAAAGACAACAATTTGAGCGCGTGACATCTAACTTTAGACCCTCCTACCTGTTCGCTGATTGACTCTGGATAATTTCCCTATTCCTTCAAAAACCATAACCACACCTAACGATCCTAGGAGGATCATCGCTGGCATCAAGGGCAGACGATAGCGTGCACCGTCTACGACCGTGATCATACATATGATAAAACTATAATATCCCGTAAAAAGCAAAAGAAAGCTGTATTTTCTTAAACGGAAAAGACTACAGAGCACTCCGAAGAGCCCTAGCCAGAGATACCATTTATCGAGTTGACCTCCTTTTACTTTATAAGCTTGTCCCTCAGCGGGAGGGATTGGTTGCCAGAACAGGTTCGTCTCTTTTTCAAGCGTGCGCTTTAGAAATTGTATCGGATGGTCTAAAATATAAGACATAGCTATGCGCTTATATTCCTTTTCCTGCTCTAGGATGGGTAGTTTTTCAATACGTGCTTTCACTTCTGGATCGTAGCTCGGTTGACTGAAATAAAAGTACTTATCCGTAACTGTCAAGGGATTGTTTCCTACATACAACTCATAGGACCCATAGTTGGAGACCGCAATAAATTGATGGTATTTGAGCATGTTGCGTATAAGCCAAGGGCTCATAACCAGGATCGTCATCACGAGAATAAGACCGAAGTCTCTCAGCGCTTTTTTTAAATGCCCACGATGCATCCAGAAAATCCACAGTCCTAGAACTGGAAAGTAAAGCAACAGCAACGGTCGAACGAGATTGGAGATCCCGATGACTGCCCCTAAGCTCAAGAGAGTTAGGAGTTTTGGCCGTTCGACCTGTTGAGCGTAAAGAGCCACAAGGTAAAGGAAAAGGGTGATCGTAAAAACGTACGTCACTTCCGTGAGCACATACAGCCCCCAGAAAGCAAATAAAGGATATCCAAGGGTTAACCCATAGGGTATCCATGCGTAAATTTTGCCAAACAATAGTTCACCCGTTTTATACGCGAGTACCGCACTGGCCGCGCCGAGCACAGCATGCAATATAATGACCATACCATAGCTCTTTAGCCCGAATAGACCATAGACTAGAGCGAGGAGCAAAGGATAGATCGGCCCAACCACATAGTCTCGAGCTTGAGCAGCCACCCGTATGATGCCGTCATCACCCTGTACAAAATTGGCCGTATTTACAAGCCCTTTGCCTTGTAGAAAACTCTCAGCAATGTTGGAATAGAGTAATCCATCGCGTGAGGGCATATAGCTTACATTATAGGATTTCAGATATAGAAGCTCTATGCCAAGGGCGATCACAAACAATACTACCGTTAACCACAGGCCTTTTCGATGCACGTTCATTGAACGTGCATCGAATTCTAGTGTTTTTTTATACCGATTATTCAATGACGTCCATCCTCTGCCGCTTTAGGAGTATTACTGAGTCAATAGATTAGCGATCAATTTCTCATTATCACTGCAAATTACCCCAGTGCCACCCAAAATATAAGTTTTTTTCGTCTTTCCGCACAGGCTACTCAAGTAGTCTTTCGTGTCATTATTGAGCCCCTCTTTTGGGATCAGGAGCATTGGACTTCCACTCAGCGCAGCAAAAGCACCTCCGGATAGGCCATCTGGGAAGTTTTCTCCAGTGGCAATGACCAAGGATTTAGGGTCTTGATCAAAATACTTTACAATTTGTAACATCGTATCATATTTTGTATCCCCCGCCAAGCGCAGTGGGCCATAGCTCGCCAGGACTCCTCCTTTGCTGTCAAAGGCTTGGGAAATGGCATATTTACCCCCGACAATAATGGTCTTAGTCACCTTGAAGTCTTTCAATAATTGTTTGGTGGAAGCAGGTAACGTTCCCTGTTCTGTCAAGAGGATCGGAATCCCCAGAGCAGCTGCCGGGGCGGACGCAGATAGAGCGTCTGGAAAGCTTGTACTGGACGCCAAAATCACCTGAGTGCTGGGCCCAATCTTCCTAGCAATGGCTACGGCCGTATCAGCAGCCGTGTCACCAAAAATCCGCTCGACCGACATATCGGCTCCTTTGAGTGTATTGGTCACCGTCTTCGTTATCGCGCCTTCTCCGCCAATAACATAGACTTTACTATCTGCCCCTAGGCGTTTCAGTTCCTGCAAGACTGCGTCATCGAGCTGATTAGGCGCTGTTAGTAGTAGAGGAGCCTTAAGTTTCTTAGCTAAGGGGGCAGCCGCTAAGGCATCCTGAAAGCGGTCGACTCGAGCAAGGAGTACAACCGGGGAGGAGTTGTCTTTCCATCCCGCTTGAGATATATCGATCGCCGTATCTTCAGCTCGCATTCCCGCTAGACGAGTGATGCTCACTTTCGATGGTGTCGATGGTGTTGTCGGTGTTGTCGGTGTCGTTGGTGTCGTTGGTGTCGTTGGTGTTGTTGGCGTTGTTGGTGTTGTTGGTGTTGTTGGTGTTGTTGGTGTCGTTGTCGTTTTTTGGTAGCCGACTTTAGCCCGTTCAGTTAGGCTAGCATCTAGGATCGTTCCCTGCTGAACCGTTAAATAGTATTTAGCCGCACTTGCATTCGAGGAGGTTGTTCCATCCAGGGCTAGTTTGTCTGCTTCCGCTAAGAGTTTGCCATAAGCACTAAGCAAGCCACTTCTCGCCTGTTCTGTGATGCCGGCATCCAAAGTCGGGCCCTGCAGAACGATATCGTAATCTTGGACAGCATTCACAATGGAGGTGCCTGTTCCGTCAAGGAGCAACTTATCTGCTTTAGCTAAGAGCTTTCTTAATGAACTCGTAAGGCCTGCGCTCGCTCGTTCCGTAATCTCTCCATTCAAGTTTGGACTCTGCTGAACCGTCCAATAATATTTAGCTGCAGTCGCATACGAAGAATCTCTGTCTTCTTTGACCAAAGCATCCGCTTCTGCTAAGAGTTTGCTATAGGAACTAAGGATTTTCTGCGTGACAGGTTTCTTATCGGTAACCACTGGGCTATTATAAGCGGTATTGTAAAATCCTAAACCATAGTAGGAAGACCAATTAGCATAGTTGCACCAGTAATCTCCGTTTGCGGCATCCGTACCAGAACCTCCGCCGGACGAAATCAATTGATCTTCATCGATCACAAGGTCCCCTGCATGAGTCGGAGTCGGTGTACTCCAACGGCTGGCTAAGCTAGGAGGATTCACCGGAGGCAAAAGAGATTTGGAGATTTTTGTGGCTCCTGAGGTGAATGTAATGGCGCTATTGTACTTTTGCCCTATAAGACTAAAGACTGAATCTTGATAGGCGGATTTACCAGTAACGAAATTAGGGTTGTTCCTGGGAGCCCAGCTATTATAGCCCCACACAGCAAAGTACCAGTTTTCTATAACGTTGCGGTCCCCGTTTCCAATCTTGGGGTTAGCTCGCCACTTTTGATTGAGCATCTGGCAACCCACTTCAAGGTTATAATCAAGGTCGTTTTTTAGTCTATCTACGGTTTTTGTATCCTTGGGATCATAGGAGGAAATTTGCATAATTCCAATACCTATTCCATCATACCCTATTAGGGGTTGATCGGTTAAAGGTTCTCCTGTCGTTGGATCCAATTTATATTGTTTCCAGCCGCTCTCCATCCATACAACGGCTTTAAGGACTACGGGAGGAATATTATACTTGTTTGCCATATCCTCTATCTTTTTGCCCATATCATTGTAGTAAGCCTTTTGATCAAATGCCGCCATGACCGGTCTGGCCGGGATTAGCTGCATAATAAAGAGCCCAATGATAAGTACTGCCATGATCTTGTAGTGACGCGTCCTCATTCTTCCTACCCCTTCCTTTCTGTGCCCTAAGGCATAGACTACATTCCATTCCATTCCTTTCCTTTCCTTATTCGACAAGAAAGTAGGTAGTTCCTCCCTACAATTCCTCATTCACTTAAAGAAAACTTGGCTGGTGCCAAGCCGCAGGCGCCGGCGGCCACCTAGTTGCACTTATACCACCCGAAACTTATACCTTCTGACTGGTACTAGAAATCAAAAAAGCTTCCCTAAGTTAACCTATAAGGGTTACCTAGAAAAGCTGATTCGCACCATGACAGGGATACCGTTACGCCGAAGAGCTCTAGCGGCAAAGCTGCTCAACGATGCTGTTATTTACCACCTTATTACCCCCAAAGATAACTATTTTCGAATAACTGCTAGAGTTTAAGAAAGCTTTTTGCTTGATCGCATCCTTATTGATAAGGATAATTGGGGCATTCATATTTGCTGCCAATACACAACCGGCTAGGGCATCAGAGAAATTTTCTCCGCTGGCAAAGGTTGCCGTCGTACCAGGTACTTTAAAGTAGTCCGCAATTTGTAAGGAAGTATCATATCGGTCCCAGCCCCCTAATCTAATAAGCATACTGTCGGGGAGACCTATGGACTCTTTTATCTGATCTTTGACATCATCACTGATTACCCCTGTGCCACCGACGAAGTAAACTAAGGATGGGTGGAGTTGTGCTAATATTTCCTGCCCTTGAGTGGATAACCCATCCTTATCAGTTAGGATTATAGGATAGCCCTTGGAAGCAGCTATACTAGATATGCTTAAAGCATCGGGAAAATCATTTCCGGAAGCAACGATCACCGGTGTACCTTTGACAGGGTTAATTTCATCATTTATTAGCTTGTTGGTATCAAATTTGTCCGGACCAGCGATTCGTTTGATGTTATAGCTGACTCCTAACGAACGTATTGCTTCTTCAAACACAGTGCTAACTGCACCGGTACCGCCGAGAATATAAACTGTACCCTGTGAACTGAGGTGGTTCTTAATGAATTCTAAAGTCTCGGGACAATCTGAAGGGTTGAGACCAGCAAGTAGTATTGGCGCATTGAGTTTCTTCGCCAATACACTGCCGCTGAGGGCATCTGGAAAATTAAGACCTGATGCAACAATAATGTTCTCAGCAGTTTCACCTTGGAACAATTCTCCTCCTATAACACTTGCCGTAGCAAAACGTGTGAGGCCACTCAAGCGTTTGAAGGTATAGCCCTTGCTTGTGCTGCCGATGATTGTCTGGGATTCTGGAAATGGCTGAGTACTAAATTGACCGTGCGCTTCCTGGGCATACCCGCGCCATTCAGAAAAATCCAGCTGAGAATCATAACGACTGACGATAGGTCCAGAACTTTTGCGATATTCATTAAAATCAAAATCGTTGGCAGTAGAGGCCAGATCTGAGATTGCAATGTTGCAGTTTGCTTGGCTAGAAGCGAAAAGATTGTTGCGGAAAGTATTTCCCTGGGCGTGTTCAAAAAAGAACACATCACACGTCTTGTTACCATAAAAAATGTTGTCCACGATATAATTACCTGTTGCCTTAGTAGCGATGGCCAACCCATAAGCGTGATTGTTATAGATAAGATTACTGCTTATGGTTGAGTTGCTACCCCCGCTTGGTTCACCATACATTTGTATTCCTGCACCAGCCGTATCATGGATTCTGTTAGAGGTAAACGTCCAATGATCAGCCCCGTACCCTATATAAATTCCATGATCCTTTGGTTTATTTAGCTTTAAACCAATATTGTAAATATTGCAATTGGTTACGGTACAATAAGAGGTATTTTTATCTGCCATAATACCTGAAACCCCGATCCCATCGGCCGTCGGAGAATCGAGATTGAAAATGGTAAGCTCAGACATGATAATATTGTTGGCCCCGTTCGTTAAATAGATACCGCCTCCAGTGTAGTTTGTTATTGACAAGCCTATGACGTGCCAGAAAGAACTGTTCTCAAAATTAAGCGCTTGTGCTCCATAAATATCTTTTTGATTCTGTCCATCCATTGTCACTGTTTCTCCGGGATAAGTTGTAATGGTGTACCAGCCATTGACGGATCCATTTTTATTATTAATATCTATGCGTCCGGTATTTTTACCGGAATAGCTACCGCCACGCAGTATGATCATGTCTCCAGGTTCAGCCTTATTTATTGCCGACTGAAACGTTAGGGGATTTTCGAGTGTTCCCGAGTTACCTTCAATTCCTGTGGGAGAGACATAATAGGTGGCACCTGTTGTAGTCGCTGCTTTTATTTCCTTCAAATTCATAGGAAACAACATGAAAAGAGCGACTACCAAAATTAGAGAACTGCTCAGGTATTTTCTTTTGTGATTTATCATAAAATCCTCCTCAACTTAAGGCACCGACAAATTTCGTCCCTTATTTGACTTCTAATTCGACAAGAAAGCAGGTAGTTCCTCCCTACAATTTCGCATTCAGTTAAAGAAAACTTGGCTGGCGTCAAGCCGCAGGTGCAGGCGGCCGCCTTAGTTGCACTTATGCCACCCGAATTATGCTACCCGAAACTTATACTTTCTGTATGGGTATGAAGAAGACTTGTCTGGCGCC
>DATMYU010000122.1:0-12143 GCA_035560775.1 Desulfosporosinus sp. | reverse complement strand
TACTCCCGGCGCTGGCTTGACATAATCATCTTTTACCAGACTGCCAAAGTAGTCTTGCCAAGACTCGTAGTCTGCCGAAGTTAAATATAGGCCATTCTTAGGAGTCAAATTACTTATCTCCTTCCTCTAAACATAATTACCAACATGCACAGGGGCAACGAGGATGGAATCAATACTAATAGTGACACTCGCAACCGCTTCCGAAGTAACTGCAAACGTAAATACGTTGCCTGCAGATTGTCCCATGTTATCAAAGGCAATGTAAAACATTTTATACGCTGTTGCGCTCTGAAAATCTGTACCTTTAAGAGCGATACTGGAGACAACGTTTCCCGCTGCATCCAATACTTTTAAAGTTGTTACTGTGTTTGTGGACGTAATATTAGTACACTTTACCCTAAAGCCAACGGAAAATTTACCAAACCGTAATCCAGCATGAGTTGCCTTAGCTATTGTCACCAAGCCCATGCTGGTTGCTGGCTGTGTGTACTGGACATTTTTACCCTGCCAACATAAGGAGTCTGTGGTTAATATCCCTGATACTAATGTCAGGTCTTCGGCGTCCCACTGTGCATAAAGTTGCGCTTCTTCCGCCAAATGCGCATCAACAGTTACCTGACTTGCCTTGGTACCAATAAGGGCAGCGGTTGTAGCCGCATAATTAGCATCGTTTCCAAGCGCAGTGGCTAACTCTTTGAGAGTATCTAATGTTGTGGGTGAAGAGTTGACCAGGGCGGCCACCTTGGTATCTGCATATGACTTTGCATTAGTCTCCGCTGTGTTCGCTTTGGCCTGAGCACCCGCTGGCGTTTCTTTGGCTGCAACTACCGAGTCTAGAAGATCCGTATTATCATTAAGGTCTTGAATATTTACAACATCTGTGCCTTCGGGCTTTTTCAACCCTAAATTTGTTGTCGTTTGCATAGCCTACCTCCTTACTCATAAACTTTGAGCTCATTCCAAGTCACAGCGTGAACGCTATTCCAAGTGAGATCTTTTAGCGAATCCCACCATGTATAGGAATATTTAAAGCTGTATGCTAGGTGAGCCGGCTTAATCTGCTCGATCATCGCAATGAAGCCTGGCATGTTCAGTGGAATTCCTTTAACTCCAATAAACTGAACCTCAAACCGACATTCTGCCGGATACTCAATAACATCTACCTCTCCACCCGAAAAGGCGGATGCCGTATCAACAATCATATGTTTCGTAGTTGTACCGGATCCGCGTATCTTGGCATTGATCTGCTCCCGCCTGCGTTCAATAGGCTTTGTTGGCTCAGTCATTAGTCCTAACTCGCTTTCCCAATGATCTAAGCCCCACGTGGCCGTATCCACAAAACATTGCTTCAACACATCGTCAATGGAAAATAAAAGGAGACCCATCTCTTCCGATGCCGTCTCCTGAAATTTTTTCATTTCGAGGATGTTCTGATAGTACTCAGGGAGATATCTCATGAGGTTTGGTATTGCATAGTCTGGCTGATTCTCCTTACTGCCACAAACACCAAATACGGTGGTGTAGTAGATCCGCTTTTGCGAAAACAAATCAATCTGATCTGGATAGAGCATCGACTACACCCCCAGCTCTACGGTTCCAAGCACCGGTATTTCTTCATCAGCCAGAGCCATATTAACACTGCCGCCGTTCAGTGTTAGATCAGCGTAATCGATAACTCCGGGTGTACTAAGTAATAGAGTTCCAACCTTGGCGTAGCTTACATACGTACTTGTAAAAGCAGTGTCTTGCAAATAGCTTTCCAGTGCTGCACTAAAAGCATCGGTTACCCCTTGAATCACGTATCCGGAGGCCAAAGCAACTGCAGCCGAAACATTGACGGCTTTTGCTGCTGCCGAAACAACGGTCACAGCTGCACCGATGGGGCGCACAGTTTCAATGTAGTCAACAACCGTATCCACTAAGGTTGATGTTGCCGGCTGCTTTTCTGCATCCACTATGGCAACCTTCACGGTCCCTGGTCCTGCCCACAAAGGGAAAATCTTAGCATCTCCCACGCCGGATACTTCGACGGCCCACTGCCGATACTGGGCAGTATTCCCCGAGGTCGCCGGTTGCTGAATGCGCTGTAAATACCGTTGTCTAAGATCGTCATCCGTTTCAATATCTACTCCAGGGATGAGAATGTCACTTAATTCGGCGCGTATAAGTCCATTGATGTAGTCAATAGGCAATAACGATCCAAAATGCTGATTTCCTACACTGCCTGCCACTTCACACTCCATGATAAACTGCCCTGTCAAGATTTTTTCCATGACCCGATAGTTGGTTTGTTCAATCGAAAAGCGGCTGTTTATAGGCGTATCTAATAGTGTATCACCTTGACCAAAGAACAACCCTTTCCGTTGGGCCTTAGTAGCTGCTTTACGAGTAACTCCATAATCTGCTGTCCTCAATTCTAGGTATTCGCCACTCGAAGTCTGAGCAGAGAACAATCTCAGATTGACCTCTAGCTCAGCATAAGCCTGAGCCAACTCTGCTGCGGCAGGGGAAAGCGCGTCATAAATGATGCTGCCCTCTCGTTTGTCTAGGTCAGCGGGTACCCGGTCGAGCATTCTAGCTAAAATAGCTTCGTAGGTTTGGGCTTCATACACTATACATTCACCTCCTGGAGCGCGTTAAAGCTCCCATAGATGCTGATGACTGTGAATTCCACTAAGAGACTATCCCCTTTAACCGTGGTCTGCACATTCTCAATGCCCGTGATCCGATCATTCTGGATCAAAGCTTCTCTGATCATTCGAGTGACTTCTGATTTTACAAATACGGGATTGCTGCCAATCAACGTCTCCAGCTCAGAGCCGTAGTTAGCGGTATAAATCAGGTGGCGCAAGCGTGGAGTTAGTAAAATCTTATAGGCGGCCTGCTTGATTGCCTCAATGCCATCTAACCTACCTACGATTCGTTCCCTGGCAACATCCAGTTTCCAAGTGAGTGACGGCTGCTCTATTTCTTGGATAGAATCGTTAGTTATTGTTCCTCCAACTGGAATCATGCCGTCACCACCTTATCTAGGATTACAAATTTTTGTCCACCTTGGACCCGAAGCAATAGCACCTTATCGCCTGCTTTAAGACCGGGACGGATTATGATCTTGGCTGTCAGGGCTTCGACCGTGTTTCTTGGAGATCCGTTGTCTGTGTATTGATGAGTATGCGTCAGATCTACCTCGTACTTGGTAAGGCTTTCCGGAACAATTAAAAAATCCGCAGGCAGTGTGAATCGTTGATCGACCTTCACACTCAGCGGATTAGCTGTGACAACTTCTCCAAACATGATATTCACAGGGTTGGAAGCTCCTATTGCATCCATTCCTGCTGTTTTTATGACATCCAATAGGCTGGCCATTATATCACCTTCAATTCTAAGCTCATTTTGTGATCTGCTCCGTCAAAACTATGGGTGCATTCATCGACTAGAAAAGGCTGATTGATTCCGTATTCTTGAATCTGTATCCTCAGATAACTTCCTGCCCTTACCCGAAGATCTCCAATAGCTTCAACTTTGAGTGTTTTAGATTCTCGATTCTTTAGCGTAGTCAAAGTCGTTAGCAGCTCATTGATCTGGGCGGCGTTCATATTTTCATCGGCTTTCTGATAGAGCTGCAACACGCCCCACTTAGCCATATTGACGCTATCATAGGCGAGATAGATTTCTCGTTTGCCTGTGTCCTTGTTGTCCTTATAGAGCTTGATCTTATTGTAAGTGTCTGAGTCGATGGACGTTTTCATAGCATAATCCGTCATAAGGCTGCTATCCCCAATGATAAAATCCAGCAGTAGATCCTCGACATTGCGGACAGATAGAGTGCCAAAGTCGTCAAATAGTACATAGTTCCGGCCAGAGTTGATGAGAGTTAGATCCAAGGCCTTGCAGATGACATCCAACAGCTTTTGATTGTCCTCCGCCATCTTAGGGATTTTGTACCCGGTATTATCTATTTGGCCAAGCTTGAGCTTGAAATCTGCGGCGATCTTTTGGACAACCTCTGAGGCTGTGACGTTTGTCGCTATATACGTATCATTCGCCATAAGGTAGCGTATTTGGTCATAGCAACTGATTTGAACCGCTTCATCTCGCCCGCCATCGACTGAAAAAATATAGCCGTAGAAGACCTTGGCCCCATCCGTTGCCCTCTGAACCCAAACGATATCACCATTGCTGTACTTAAACGTCTGGTCTTGCCCGAGCGGGTTTTTAATCAGAGTAAAATTCAGACTGCCAGCTTTGCCGATTCTGCTGGTTTTCCAGCTTACATCAGCCACCAGGCTTGAGATGTCCCACACGTTGCCGTCCTTATTATCAATTAGTATTTTCAGCATCTTAGGAAACCTCCTTTCAGGGCAACTTTAGGACTCTGCCGATCGGCAACCGCTTAATCTCTGCCTCGGCAATGCCGTTCAGCTTTTGAATTTCCGGCCAACGAGCTCCATTACCAAGAAACTTTTTGGCAACAGCCCAAAGAGTATCACCGCTGATGAGGGTATAGGTTTTAGGCTGTTGTGTCTCATCCGGGCGGGCTGGAGCCGCTGTCGCCGCGACCACAGCAGCGCTTGGGGTTTGAGAGCTGATCTCAACCTTTTGTGCGGCATAGGGTACATACATTTTCAACTTAATCTCATAGTCAATGTCTCCCGCCCCACCAGCTACTTCTTTCCAGTCAAAACTCTCGATACTGACTAAGGTGTTGATATCGTAGCGATCAGAAGTGAAAATAAAGCGAATGGGCTGTCTGGACCTCATCCACTCTAGAATGAATTTTACATATTCGATAGGCTGCAGAAGGGTTTGCACCGTTACAAATGGATAACGCTGGGCGGGGAAAAGGCTGCCAAATCCATATTCGCTGAGCTTGGGATTATTGATCACATTAATTTCTCCCAAGCCAACGATGTCATAAGTTTTGCCGTTAACAGATTCACCGATTTCAATGGACCCCGGCATGACAGGTAGTTCAAAGTATTCAGCCTTGTTATTAAAGCTTAGTTCTATCCCATATGGCATTAGGCATACACCCCCTGAGCGGATGAGGAAATCTCAGTCTCCAACATCGTCTTAATCTTGACGATAATTGAATCTACACTCTGCCCGCTGTTAATATCCCCGGTCGTCACAGCCACCGTTGGCGTAAGGGTCACAAAGTTTTGGATGTTTTTCATTTCAGCCAGTTCGCGCATAATCTTTAGGTCTTCACTAGAGATATCGACGGTGTTGTTTATTTTGCCAACTTCGTTGACGTGGTCGATGGTGGAAATTTGGTTTTGGTTTTGGTTTTGGTTTTGGTTTTGGTTCCATTTCCCTAAGCCTGCACCATCAGTTGCCGATTCCGGTGGACTAAACGCGTTCTTTAGCGCACCAAACGCTCCTTGAACATTACTTACAGCAAAATTGCCTGCTTTTTCTCCGATATTCTGCCCTATACTGAAAGCCTCGCCATAGTCCACTTGATTAAATCTCATCAATTTAACAACATCTGCATCGCTTTTAAGGCTATCTCTGGCACCTTCAAGTTTATTTAATAAACTATCCATGCCCGAGGTAATATCTATGTGTAATCCTGGTATGTGGTTCACGAGATTCTCAATTCCTTTGGCAATATTCATCATGAATTGAAGAGCATTTATTGACAAATCATAAAACAGCTTTTTTACTGCGTATACAGGATCATTAAACACATTGGCAATAAACTCTGCGACAGATAGGACGAAATTGGCAATGTAAGCAAATCTATTATAAAGAAAACCAAAAAACACTCCGAATAGCCCTCCGATAAATCCAATCACCTGTACCGTTGTGTTCCCCCACGCCACCATAGCATAAAGCACAAAACCGATAGCAGCGCCAATCAGGAGAATAGGCCAATTCAGTAATAGCCACGCTGCTGCCGCTTCTACTATAGGGAATACCAGCAGGCAGAGATTCCTATATAACATCGGTATTTGAGTCAGTGCCCAAAAGCTGAGTGCCGCACCAACCATCACAAGTATAGGTGCAATAAAATCCCAATTCTGCTGTATAACTCCACCCAACCAAGCGAGGCCATCGGCGATCCCCACAATTCCTCCGACAATTACCGCTAACCCGAGGCTTAACCCGCTAAAAAATGGCTGAAACTTTCCCGCTTGAAAAGCATCATTCAACCTCGTCATGAGAGGAGCAAGAACTTCCATGGCATGTTCTCCTGCATCAGCAAAGCTGGATTTCATGTTGTTGGTGAAAACCTCCAACTGCTTTGCTGGAGACTTCATCATTTGATCAAAGGCCGCTTGCCCCATATTTTGTTTTTCGAGGAGCTGATCAAACGCCTTTATAAAGCCATCGATATTACCCGACTTGCCCAGCTCCTCAATATTAAAGCCTTTCATATCAGCTTCTGACATATTGAAGCGTTCAGCCAAAGAAGCAGTGTCGCCAGACATCGCTTCTTTGACAGCCAATGCGGCCCCTTTAATTCCATTTCCTGCACCGTCAAATGCATTTAGCCGCTGAGCAAAATCATTCAACTGAGATAATTGATCTACATTCTGGGCAGAAGAGAAAAGTGAGAGGCTACTCTGCAAGGATTCATTGACATCTAATCCAGCATCGAGTGCATCCCTTTTATATTTTTCAAACATATCAGTCCCTATTTCTGTATTTCCGGTCCGAGCAATAAACATATCCTGCGTTTTTTGCTGCTGCATTGCGCCACCAATAGTTGCTTTTCCTAACTCAGTGAGCAATTGGACGGTAGCCTTGAGGCGATCAGATGCGTTAAAAAGTTGCAAGATTGAATCAACCGTTGCCAAATCGGTACCTCCTTTCAAGCATAATAAAAAGCACTCTATTTAAAGTGCTTGTGTGCTATAATGTAATAATTTCCATAAGAAAAGCACCTTCGAAAGAAGATGCTTTTAACTATATTTTAGAGATCTATGGTCTGCCCATTAGTGATATTTAATTTCGGAGAAATAGCTTTAATCAAATTCCAAGCACTTGGAACGTTCCCCGACACATCAAACCCTACATAACTGACTTCTCCATCTTTCAGGTATGTGATGATAAGGTAATGCATTGTAGTGGTAGACTTCTTTTCTTTTACCCTTCCACCAATCATTGCCCCTAATGACCCAAATAAGACAGCGCCTCCAATAGCCCCTCCTACACTAGATACATAGAATTTTTCTATCTCTACGTCAGTTTTTATTGTCGCATCCGTAATCTTGCTAAACGCTAACCGAAATGTATTTCCCCCGCCTGTAATTGTGAGCGTATCCTCATTATAGTCGCGTTCAATTTTCACCTCAGCCCCCTCAGATAAAGGGAGTCCGACTTGATGGTCAGCATACACAATAGCTTCTTCACGCTCTTTATTTTTTCGTTCTGCCTCCTTCTCTTCCCTTGTCTTTGCCTTTTTTAGTAATAAAAAAAGCCCAGGCAAGGCAAATATTATTCCTGCCCAAATCTCTGCATTATTTTTTTCAGTAAGTCCAACTAATACCATAATCACCCCAGGCACTAAAAAAACTACCCCAATAATTTTCTGCACCATCGATACTCCTCCGTTCACACATTTTACGCTAATCATACTAGCAAAATATTCCTGTGTAAACGGGGAAATGAGAAGCTTAAGAATATTTAAACGCTACTTCTTCTTAAGCTTCGCCCTATCTTGCCTTTCTTTCTTAATGCGAATATCAATCATGGCAAAAATAGCAGCCTTAGCTTCTCGTGTTTTTTGGGCCAGCTCATCGGGGGGAATGTGGAGTTCGTGGAGGGCGTAGTAAGCGTAATTCCACTCACCTTCGCCCTCCTCAATTAGTTTTTTACCTCATCCATCAAGTCTTCCAGGCTTTGATCAAAACCGTTTATTTCTTGCACCTGCTGAACAAGGGTCGCATATTCTCCTGGAAATAACATCTTGCGCAGCAATTCCTCAGCACCTATGACGCCGTAAGATTTTTGCAGCTCAGCGTTTTTCAGATCGGGGAAGCTGACACTCGCCACAATGATTTTGGCTAGATAGATGTTCTGATCTATTTCAGACTGCTGTGAGCTATTTTTCCCCTTAACTTTCCGAGTGGCTGCTTTTCGGTACTCTTCATTCTCGGCTTCGGTTATGCTATGGATTTTCCAGGAGATTGGCTTACCATCCTTGTCTTTAAACCGGTCGGATACGACAACCTCTTTGCTAAGATCAGATCCTGCATTTTGCGCAAAAAATCCTTGTAAATCATTCATTCTCTATCCCTCCAGAATTTATTGCCGATTCAATATAACTACCACGCCAATACCTATCTTATCTGACGATTGGAGCATTAAACCGGTCCAGTAAATCAAAATCGTCAAACGTAAAGGGCATTTCCTCCTCCAAGGGATCATCTGACGTCGCATCGAAGGCTGCAGCCACCACGCTGTCCAAGTTGCAATCCTTGAGGACAGCGGTCTGCTTGCCAACTGTGGAAGCAGGGTCCTCGTTCACAATCTGCAGATCAAAGTAGAAATCTTTGCCCGTCTTGATATATTCCAGCATCAGTGCCCTGAACATGCTCGTAAAGTAATAAATTGTCAAAGTCCCCGTGCCAGACCAACCAGCAGCCTTTTTACCGACATTGGTTTTTCCCAATATAGGTACATCAGCCTTCGTTTTCTCGATGGTCGCCTCCACTGTTTTGGCATAAAACAATTCTTCCACTCGACCATTAATCGTGACAAAAGCCTTGCCTTGCTTGCCGGATATTGCATCTTCTGCTTTAAGAAATGCCATAGCTTATCTCACCTGCACTTTCACATAGATTTTCTCGATAGAATCTACCGGCTGAGCATATGCCTCGATATAGACACTGTCTGATTCATTACCCACTTGGACTGTCAAATCTGCTTGAGAGTCAAAATTCTGGACAGCATCCATACCCTGCAGTGTTTCCATATATTTGACGCACTGGCTTTTCAACAGGTTTCGGCCATCAGCGTTATTGGATACCTGGCCAATGTAAAACTCACTGAAAATCCGGACAAAGTCATTATTAATCCCATCGAGGACTCTGATCACGCGGTTCTTGGCAAACTGCTTGCCTTTTTCTAAGCTCGATGTGGTTAGAGTGTTAATGTCCTGCTCTACGATAGCCCGATTGTCATTGGCTGTAAACACAAATTCCCCAGCCTGCAATGCCGTAATAATCTGAGCATTGGTATACCTGGGGGCCACATCCACCGCCCCATCATAAGCCTGATAAGTTAGAGATTCATTTACCTGGGCACTTGCGGTTGCACCTGCTACCCAGGCAGTCGCTTGAGCAGCGGTCAAAGTTGTGCCATTAGCAAGGATAACTCCGTTTTTGACACTGATTACACCTTCATAATCAGCCGTTGGATAGTTTTCCAGCACAACCTGGATCTTCTTGCCTTCGTTATCTCGGAGGCGTTGGCAAAAGGCTAGGAACGTCCCTTTAAGAGTATCGTCTGTCGAAGGCAAGGCAACCGTGTTGAAATCAAAAATTTCCACTGCTGCCAGATAATCAATATAAGCCTGATTGGTGATCGTGCCATCCGTCCCTCCCAGCAAAGGCGCGCCGGCTGTTTCCTCCAAGGCTCCTGTGCCTGAGAACACCACCCAGTCATTAGCGGCAAGCCCTGCAATATTAGACACGATCTGCGTATCGACCTCTGAGCCATCCACTAAGGTAGTAACATCAAATTTGCTATCATCGTCGATGTTTTCCTGAATGAGCAGAGACACATCATTCCCTCTTACGCCGCCCCATTTGGCCGTGACTGTAAGGTTCCCGATGGTCACGGCTGCCTTTGTCCCAGTATTGAGTCTGTATAAAAGCAGCGTTTTGGCACGTTTCAAAGCCTCTCTGACTAGAAGCAGCTTGGCATCCCCCATCGGGTAACCCAGCTTGACAAAAGTGTCTTCACCCGCCTCCAGGCTGATGATTTGCTTGGGCTCACCCCAGGAGAGCAAAAGCGGAAGAGAGACAATCCCTCGCTCACCAAGGGCACCTACCACCTGGGGCTCTGATTTAAAATTGACATACACTCCCGGCCGTACTTTATTTTGGGTCGTCCATGTACCTGCTGCCATCTTATTTAACCTCCTTTTTCAGAAAATCCTCAAGAATTTTTTTGATCTGATCATGGGTGTATTTCTGCCCTTCTTCCAAGAGCGCCTCCAGCAAATCCTTGGGGAGATATCGCTTGGACTGCAAAACCTGCTGTTTACTATAAAACTTGGTGAGCTGCTTTTCCCTTTTTTCAACCTTGACCATGTAAATATCCCTCCTGTTTCATCGACTGCATTAGCGGATCCGGTTCAATACTTCGCCTAACCTGAAAATTGTAAGCCACAAACCAATGCAGCACACCGTCAACGATTTCGTGACGCATTCCGCTGCCCCTGACGAGGCTATCGGTTACGCTAATCAGCTCCAGCTTGTCATACAATTGCTCTGCCATGTCATGCAAGGCTTCATTGCTCCCTGCAAAATAATGAATATCGAAGGAGTGATTGCGTTGATAGCGCTGACCAAGCAGCTGCTTCTGCGCCACAGGAAACAGTTTTACATAAAAATAAGGCTCTTCCAAGCCTTGCTCACTCTCTTCGCTGTATGTGCTAATATTAGGGAAGTTTTGATTCAGGGCGGCAATCACACTATCGAAGACACTATTGACGGTGATCATCGAATCAGCTCCTTAACCTTCAACCATTTAATTCGATTCCAACTAAAGATGCTATTCATTGCTCATTTATTCTCTCGTCCTTTCATTATCGCTGTTCAAATAAGGGTACTCAACGATGTCTGCGTTTTTCACCTGTAACTAAACTGCGACATTAGTTCAGTCCCAACTCACCCCCTTTCAATTCTAAAAGGCACTTAGTTATGCCCTGAACGTTAGCAACTATCGTCCTCTAACCTTGACCTTTCATGAAAGAACTATCTGGAACAGCAATCCCGCTCATCCCATCGTTACCCCTCGGTTGCTTCGCATCATTCGGTCCCAAGCCTTAAACTGGGCAGTATCCTCGTAGTTCTCTTTAAACCTGCCTTTATCTCTACATTGTTTCCCCGTCCATTTTAAGCAGTTGGCACAGGTTTCTTTAAGTCCTGGTTTTATTGACGAGAATAAAGGGCAACGTTCAGTTCTGGTTTTCATGTCTTGCACCTCGCTTAAATGGCATAAAAAACGAACGCCCCAATTATCGGAGCGCTCTCGTGAGAGGAGGGAAGTTATGTTCGAGCAGATCTCGTTCCTGATACCTTTCACAATATTATTGTATCACGCTTTTTTCCAAACAAAGTGCAAACCCTCTGCCAAAAAAGTGCCAAACTTTCGCACTTACAAACTCCCTAAATCACGTTTATATATTCCTAATAAAATAGCCACCTCAGCCAACAGTTCATCTCTTACACGATAATAAGTTCGAAGGGGTATCCTCATCTGCTTTGCTACCCACCAGTCATAATTATGTTTACTAAAGTAGCGATACTCAATTATCTTCCTTTCATCTTCTCCAAATCCAGCGAGGATAATTTCTATCTCCCTGATGCGAAGTGCGCACTCGTTAATCTCTTGCGCTGTCTCCCAGCGTTTTGAGGCAATCTCCCCTGTTTGATCGCTAATCTTTGTAGACCCCGGAGTTAGCGAATAGCTAGCCGTCGTCCTTGGTAGCTCAGTCCCCAGCTGTGCGTTTAAGATGCATAACCGCTTTTTATCGTCTGGATATTGAGATAGTCTCCTGATTGTCGGCATGTACCACTCGGGCTTTTTGTTTTTTCTCTCTGCTTGATCGTTCATAAATATCCCCTTTCTAAAGCTTAAAGCTCTCCTAGTTCTCCCCAGTACGATGTACGTTGACTTGGCAAATTACACACTCTTTGCACTCCTTTTGAGCAATTTTTGGTCATGTATTAAGGATTGCTGGTTTTGTCCACTACTTTAGTTTTTGCATACCCTTTTCAGGTTTCAAGCCTATCTCCACCACATTTATCTCCCGTTGGAGGTGGTCGGACTCTTATTTCAGCCATAGCAGCAAGTTCAGCTGCGTCAGTCGCTTGTCTCTGCTTCGAGTGGAATCCAATTTCGGCAATGGCAGTCCGTTTAGGTTTATGTTTAGGTTTCATCTCATCAGCTCTCTTTCAAAT
>DATMYU010000121.1:0-3980 GCA_035560775.1 Desulfosporosinus sp. | reverse complement strand
GTATACTACAATAATTATCAGAGGGGTATCATAAGTGAGTACCGCTCAAGTTCTTCATTCATAGTATCGCCACTATGGCTTAAACTCAAACAATTGCTTACGTCTCTTCCGTTCTGGACGCTTGGGGTCTGCATTGTATGCTCCCCAGCGTCCTTTGGAGTCAGACTCATTGTCCCTCATGCATATATGTAAGCACTCCCTATTGGAATCTTAGCTAGCCATAGCCAACCACAGATAGAGCCAACAAACGGTGCATCGATTAGTTTCTAATCAATCCACCGCTTGTTGTCCCTATAAACAATCGTTTCAATCCCAATTGCCGAACGTCCAAAGTGTGATTTCTTGGCTATTTCTTGGCTATGACGCTCTCACCCAAATAAGCTTTTTTGACATCTTCATTAGCTAACAATTCTTTTCCAGTTCCTTTAAGGATAATCCGACCAGTTTCAATAACATACCCCACATCTGCAAGGTGAAGCGCCGCATTGGCATTCTGCTCGATTAAAAGAATTGTCATCCCTTGACTATGAATTTGCCGAATGATGGTAAAAATATCTTTAATAATTAGTGGGGCGAGCCCCAAGGAGGGTTCATCCATCATGAGGAGTTTGGGCCGGGACATGAGGGCGCGTCCCACAGCGAGCATCTGCTGCTCCCCACCAGACAGCGTCCCGGCAGGCTGCCATTCTCGCTCTCTAAGTCGGGGAAATAAGGTATAAACCCACTCGAGGTCCGCCTTGATTTCCTGGTGATCCTTACGTGTAAAAGCCCCAATCTTCAAATTTTCCAAAACCGTCATATCTGGGAAAACTCGTCGTCCTTCCGGAACTAACGCAATCCCGTTTTTGACCAAGTCATGACGTTTCACCGCGAACAAGTTTTTTCCTTGATAAGTAATGGAACCGGCTTTAGGTTTAACAAGTCCAACAATCGAGCGTAGCATCGTGCTCTTCCCAGCGCCGTTGGCTCCGACCAAGGTCACGATTTTACCTTCCTCTACCTCTAGACTGATCCCCTTTAAAGCCTCAATTCCACCATAGGCTACACTCAAGTTTTCTATTTTAAGCATAATCTTCTGCCACCCCCAAGTATGCTTCAATCACCTTCTGGTTATTTTGAATCTCATAGGGGTTCCCTTCAGCGATCGTAACCCCATAATCGAAAACTATAATCCGATCTGAAATCCCCATGACAACTTGCATATGGTGTTCGATCATAAAAATAGATAACTTAAATTCATCACGAATTTGGCGAATAAACTCTGTCAAATCGTCCGTTTCTTTGGGATTCATGCCAGCAGCTGGTTCATCTAATAGGAGAACAGTCGGATTCGTTGCCAAGGCCCGCGCAATCTCTAAACGCCTCTGCTTGCCATACGGAAGTGAACTGGCTTTCTCACCCTGAGCATCCTTTAGCCCTACTTTTTCCAATAAGTTGAGTGACTTCTCTAAGATTTCCTTTTCTTCCCGACGATAACGTGGAAGTTTAAAGGTGGCTTCGAGGAAATTCGACTTTAGGTGCAAATGGTTAGCAATTAAGACGTTATCCAGGACGCTCAGATCCTTAAACAGCCGAATATTTTGAAAGGTTCGCGCGATGCCCTGTTTAGTGATCTGGTCCGGTCGTTGCCCTGTAATATCCTTTTCTTTATAACTAACGTGCCCGATGGTTGGCGTGTAAACCCCGGTAATCACGTTGAAGGCGGTCGTTTTGCCGGCGCCGTTCGGACCTATTAAAGCCACAATTTCCCCTTGGTTTAATTCAAGGTTAAAGTCCTTAACGGCAGTCAGTCCGCCAAAGATCATCGAGACATTTTCGACCTTCAATAGTTTCACTGTTTATTCCCTCCTTTGGCAAGAGGTTTTTTAGAAAACTTGGCAAATAGACCGTCCCATGTGAATTCCTTGGTTCCCATGATCCCATGGTTGAAGAAAATAACCACGATCATGAGCAGGGCTGAAAATACAACCATACGCATCCCAGAAATGCCTGGTATAACCAGACTGCCGATCGTCATGGATTCATCTAGAAAGCGCAAGGCCTCTCCCCCAATGGTGATTATGATTGCTGAAATAATAGTTCCTGTGATACTTCCCATTCCCCCTAAAATAATGATCAACAGAATATTAAAGGTGAGGAAGAAACGAAACATTAAGGGATCAATGGTTCCCAGCAGGCTACCTAACAAGCCACCACCGATTCCAGCAAAAAAAGCCCCGATGGTAAAAGCGATGACTTTATGTTTAAAGAGGTTAATCCCCATGCTTTCAGCCGCAATCTCGTCTTCCCGAATCGCTTTAAATGCCCGCCCATAACTGCTGTTAATGAGCGAACCAATCACAATCACAGTCACCAAAGCAAGCCCAAAGGTCCACCAAATGTTCGTGGAAACTGGAATCCCTTTAAGCCCGAGAGCTCCATTCGTTATACTTTGTGTATTTGTAAATACAACTCGGATAATCTCCGCAAATCCCAAAGTGGCGATAGCTAAGTAATCCCCCCGAAGTCTTAAGGCCGGTGCGCCGATCAGATAACCTACCACACCAGCTAAAATCCCACCGGCGAGGAGCGCTAGGAAGAAGGGCACATGTATCGTGTCTAGAGGCTTCATCATCGGAGTCATGAAAAAGTTCTGAGTTTTTACAATATCCGGCATGGTGAGAATAGCCGTAGTATAAGCACCTACCGCCATAAATCCGGCATGCCCCAGAGAAAACAGCCCGGTAAAGCCATTAATTAAATTCATACTTAAGCCAAGAATGACATATATGGCGCAAAGATTTAAGATCCTCATCTTATAAGAATCTAGAGTCTGATCGGCAAAATAAACTATGACAAATAAAATTAGAATAAAAAGTAATGTCAGTAGTGTCTTTTTCTGTTTCTGTTTCTGTTTCATTATCACACCTTCTCCGCTATTTTCTCGCCGGTGATTCCTGTCGGCTTAAATAACAGAATTACAATCAGAAAGATGAAAGCAAACGCATCCCTGTAACCACTCAAGCTTGGGAGAAAGCCCACAATCATAATTTCCCCAATTCCTAAGATAAATCCGCCAATCACAGCCCCTTTAATGTTTCCGATTCCACCGATAACCGCTGCAATAAAGGCTTTAAGACCCGGCATTACCCCCATCAGTGGGGCAATTTGCGGAAATTTAAGTCCCCACATGATTGCGCCAACAGCAGCTAACATTGAGCCAATCGCGAAGGTTTGAGATATCGTCAGGTTAACATTGACGCCCATAATCCCAGCCGTTTCGTAATCTTTAGCCACTGCTCGCATGGCCATCCCTGTTTTTGTATGGTTGATTAGATATAAAAGTCCAACTAGGAAAATGATGGTTACTATAGGTATAACAAAGGTCAGCTTTTGGATGGAAACTGAACCAAGCTGAATACTGTCCGTTAATATCTTGACGGACGGAAATGCCTTAGGACGTCCACCGAATAATACAACCGCTAGATTCTCGAGTAGGAAGGATGCTCCAATCGCCGAGATCATAATGGAGATCTTGGGTGCATCTCTGAGAGGTCGGTATGCCCATTTTTCCAGCAACATCCCGAGCGCCCCCGTTAAAATGATGGCCAAGATAAAGGAAACATACCATGGCATCATAAATGTAGATACCCCGTAAAATGCGAAATAGGTCGTCATCATAAACACGTCGCCATGGGCGAAATTTATGAGGCGTAGGGTCCCATATACCATAGTATAGCCAATGGCAACCAAGGCATATAAACTACCTAGAGAAATCCCGTTGGTCAAATGCTGCAAAAAAGTACCTAAGTCCATTCCCGTCAAATATATAAAAACTTCGTTAAAGTTCATCACCTTAGTTTATCACCTCATAATCCTAATCTATTAAAGGGTGGAAGAGACCAGCAAATCTGTTCATAAGAGATACGCTCCCCTTACTGTGAAGGAAAGCGTATCGGTATCCGAGATCGGGTATCTCCCTAGTATGTGTGCTTATATAC
>DATMYU010000120.1:0-3600 GCA_035560775.1 Desulfosporosinus sp. | reverse complement strand
ATCATAAATCAAGCTATAAAACGTTCATATTCACTCTCCGTCGACCCAAGCCCAGAGGGAGTCTCTTAGCTTAAGGAGTAAGGAAAGCGGAATTTGCATGAGCGTCGACGCTAAGGCGTTAAGAAGCGCAACGGGACTTGTCCATGACTCAAACAGAACGTTTGAGGTTAGAGCGAGAACACTGCCAAAGATGGCAATGCGCCGTAATGAACTGCATGGACGGCAAGGAGCAGCGCACATTGAGTAAGAGGTTTTTGTGTATTAGCCTTAGCGACAGGCGAATTGCAAATGCAGTACGATAGTCTCCAGTACGATAGTCTCCAGTGGAGAGTATCGCCGAAGCCGCGATCAGTAAAGGAATGCCTACCGGTGTAGGATAGAATAGCGCCGAAGTAGTGATCCCTGAAGTAATACCTACCTGCCTAGGATGCGCGACTATACTGAGAAAATTCCTTAATCATCTGCCAAAGATATAGCCAATCTGAAAAGTGGGACAAAGCCCAAACTAATAGGACACCAACTATAATCCCCGGCACCCATAAGAAGGGCCGATACTTTCCTCCAATACGGTGGATATCACGGACTCGTATAGGAAAAAACAGTAGGACCAGGAAAACATAACCGAGAATAGAAACATACAATGGAACCCCCCAAGGTATCATTGCCCATCCGATTGCGCAAAATACGGCAAAGCGGTAGCGCCGTTCTAGCCAGTAAAGAAGCCCTATTGGATGTGGGTCATCCGGCAAATGTGGAGCGGCCACGCCAACCTGAATTAGCCGAACAATCATGAAAAGCACGCCCAACATTGCCCAAATCAACCAAGGGGACTGCGCCTGCAGTAATTCAATGCCGGGCCATAAATGCGAGAACCAGGGGCTAAAATGGATCGGGATACGAAATATTCCAGAAGTGACCAGCCCAGCCAGCGTTCCTTCACGGACAATCACGAACAATCCGCCCCAGAACCAAGCACTGCGCAAACGTCGTTTCGGTTTTTTCTCACCAATATCTTTATAACGCCAGGTTAACGAACAAATATTCATCCAAGCCACAACAATCATCAGCAGAGCCCAACTTCCAGCAAGGACAGGTTCCTCAACCCAGCTTGCAAGGGATGTTGAAGCGGTTTCGACCGTCACTTGCCCCCATGCTCCCTGAATCTTGTTTCCCTGAATGTAAAGCGACTGCTCCTCCGCAAGTCCCGTGGAAAGTGCAGGGAGCGTCTTAAGAGCAAAAGCCAAATCAGGTTGAACTGCCTTGGCAGCCTGTTGAAAATACGTTTGAGTCACGGTATCCCCGGTTAAGCCTTTCCCCACCGTCCAGGCCCATAGGGACGGATGAAGCATTTTTTCTGCAACCATTTGCTGAAAAACCTCTGAGTGCGGAAGTCGATGTGTTGGGATCAACTCAACAGGCAATTCGGCCCATACACCCATACCCAACCGATCTGCCGCTTGTAGCCAGAGTTCATCCGGAGGCTGACCAATAAAGTAGACAAGATTTGTCCCCTTTTGTTGCTCAGATTTTAACCAAGCCTCCACCTGTCCAGTATGTCGCAAGCGATATTCCGCCTGAGGGGTTAAGGCAATTCCCTTAATTGGGATCACTTGATCATTTAATACCCATTTTCCTGAGGAGAGCGCCACCGAACGAAGGCCTAAGGGCAATGCCAAATCATCCCGGTCCCCTTTACTGTTCGTGACGGTTAAATGAAGCTGATAGAGAAAAGGCGTTTGCACATCCCAACGTCGGGCATCCGGTACCGTAAAGGTCAACGTCACCAGTTGCTGAGATACATCTGCCTGAGGCTGTACCGTCAAGGTCTGCTCCGCTACACCTGCTGAACCATCCGAGAGCACTCCGTATACCGTCCACGGCCCCTCTTGTGAAAAGCCACGATGCTGTATATTTGTCTTTACCGTCACCTGAGCAGTATTATCCTTCCACTCAACACTCATCAGGGGTGGCGTGAATGTCGTTTCTACCACAGCTTCTATTAGAATATTACCAGTGATGTTTCCCGATTTCGGCCAAGCAGAACCCAAAAACATGGCACGTTGTCCCGAGCTTGCGGCAAGTTCAACCATCAGAATATTATCTTCTCCATAGCGAAATATATGAGCTGGGATCTCCACCACGTCTGCTCCGCCGCTTCCTTCGAATTCGCCGACTTTGTGAGTTTGCCCAATCCCATTAAGGTAAACATCCGCATGCCCCTGCACTCCATTAAATGTAACCAACATGGTCCGAGAACTCCATTCTCCAGGGATTCGAAACCGCTTAGCTACAACCGTAAATCTCTCACTTGAAGGTAATGTTAATAGTCGTCCACCTGTCAAAAAAGACTGATTGTTTTTCCCTACGGCGCGTTCAGATTCCGTCGTCCAAGCCTGACGCAATGACGAGAAGCGATCCCAACTCCCATTCAAATTCTGCGTCAACCGCGTCGCGCTTACCACGCCTTGCCCTGTTTTAAGGGACAGTCCCGTAGGACTTTGCCAGTACCACCAAAGTGCTCCTATTATTGATGAAAATAAAGCAATAAAGATTATTAAGCGACGATTAAACATAAAATAGACCCCTTTAAATTACTAGACACATATAGACATATTCGTGAAAGGTTTCGAAATTCCTTGCTGTTATAAAGAAAACTTGGCTGACGCCCGAAGACACTGTCTTCGCACGTATTAGTCATTCTGTCAGCCTTCAGGCGTCGGCGGCCGCCTTAGCTGCACTTATACCACCCGAATTATGCTACTCGAAATTTATACTTTCTGTATAGGTATAAAGAAAACTTGGCTGGCGCCAAGCGCTGGCCATGGATGGCCGAGTGTCCCTGTAGCCAAGGATGGCGAGAAGGGACCCTTCAGGCGCTGGTCAAGGATGGCAAGAGTGTCCCTGTAACCAAGATTCGAACAGGACGTTCGAAATTAGAGCGCTGCCAGGATGCATATGCACCGTGATAGCGAGAAGGGACCGCCGGCAGTCGCCCCAGTTGCACTTATGTTTCCAGAAAGTATCCAACTGAAAGTTATACTTTCTGACTAGTACGAAAAAAACCCATTGGTAACAGGCTCGTAGAACCATGTTTACCCAATGGGTTAATCAAAATTTCCTTCCAACTTAATTGAGTTGTGGATCATCTTTCCTGCACTCTGGGCAAATACCATAAAACTCCATACGATGACCCGTAATCAGAAAACCTGACTGTTCCATCACCTCTTGGTCTAAATCGATAAGGGTACGATGATAATCAGTCACTCGACCACACTTTGAACATACAATATGATAGTGGTTTTCTGGATTTCCGTCGAAACGGCTGGACATATCGCCATATGACAATTCCAGAAGATGCCCGTGCTCTTTAAGCATGTTAAGTGTATTATAGATCGTGCCAAGACTTACCCCTGGGAATTTCGCCTTTACGTGATGGTATATTTCATCTGCAGTTGGATGGGATGCTGTTTCAAGTAGAAACTCTAAAATAGCCTGTCTCTGAGGTGTGAAACGGACACCTTTATCCTTTAACTGTCTAAGAATCTCGATTGCATCCATGTCCGTATTTCCTTCCATTCCCTAATTGAACTTACTTCTAAT
>DATMYU010000119.1:0-2127 GCA_035560775.1 Desulfosporosinus sp. | reverse complement strand
AGAAGTTGTATAGCTTTACTTTTTCTGCCATTAAATTTTCTTAAAGTGGAAGCTTCGCCTTCATGGTTCACCATGAACCCATCCACAGTTCACTGAGCAGTCAGACCTTTCCCTTGGCGGGAAGGCCGCTTTTTAACCGCTTTACTGGAATCCGGCTGACGTGCCTTGCACCGACAATTCGGATAATTTCAAAACAACATCCTTTGCCACGTGAGCCGTTCACTTTATCTTCTTGGCACACTGATAAGCTGCTGCAAGGGCACCTGGCACACCGCCGATCTGCATCGCCCAGCAGGAACCGATGTAAAGGTTTTTCACGGGTGTTTCTATATTCACGCTCATGGTGTTTTTATAGAACTTCTTCTTAGGATTCCAACTCCATGCGGAGCTTGCTCCATCAGTATTATGGGTAAATCTTTCATAAGTGAGCGGAGTTGCGGCATCCTTATATTCGATATATTCCTTCAAACTGGGAATCAACCTGGATGCACTGTCTATCATTGCATCCATCGCTTTTTCCTTCAATTGTCGATATGCCTCTTGGTCTCCGCCGCCCCAGTTGTTCATCCAACGGTAAGGCACCTTGGTCTGAAGCATCAATGAGGATTTCCCTTCAGGAGCAAGTTTAGGGTTTACCATTGATGGTGAATAAAGTTCAGCAGATGTCTTATTGAAAAACTCACTGTCTTCGGAATTGTAAATGTCACAACCGGGTTTACTGTCAAAAACAAATACATGAGAAGCCTTCATATATTTGCCAAGTTCTTGGTTGGATATATTCAACCCCAGATATACTGCGCAGTAGCCCTCCGAAACGGAAGCCCTGTCGATACGATTCTGGAGCGTCTGCGGGATAAGGCTCTTGTCGTCTAAAAGCTTCAGGAGAGTTTTCTTATAATCCCCGGCAGAAATAACATAATCTGCGTCATAAACGCTATTTTTGCATGTGACTCCCACTGCAGCCCCGTTTTTTGTTATGATCTTGTCGACATAGGAGTTCAGCTTCAAATCCCCGCCCAGTTTCCTGAAGTTTTTGGCGAGAATGTCAGCCCATGATTGCATACCATCTTTCACAGTCCATAATTCTGTGAATAACCCCCATAAAGCGCTCCCAACCAACATAGCTGACATATCAGGATAACCGAATCCGCTAAACAGCCTGAACAGTTTTGAGTCTTTTTCGAAATATCTTGCGGCAAACTCTGATGACGTTATGTTGCCATACTGCTTTGATAGTTTCATCAGCTTTGGACCACTAACAATATAGGGGAACATTTTTGTTAACATTTCAAGCCCAGTGTAAAGAAAGGGCATAGGTCCATTCATGCCTCCTATCAGGCTGACTACTCTGTCCAGATCAGAAAAGGCCTTATCCAACTTTTCTTTATCGGATGGAAAAACAGAGTAAATCATTACTTTGTAATCCTCGTAATTCTCAGGAGTTCCGTCGAAATCCTCTAGAACGAACCGTGATCTCTGTTTTACAAAATCTACCTCTTTAACTCCGATATCCTCCATTGCCTTGAATACCGATGCTGAAGCTTCAAAGCAAAGAGTGCCACTCTCAAAATAATAACCTTTCCTGTAAAATCCGGCGGTATAGCCGCCAGGCATACTGTGGGCTTCAAATATGCTTACTTTATGTCCCTTCTTGGCAAGAAGGTTGCCGGCCATAAGACCACCAATTCCTGAACCGATTATGATTACTTTTTTCACTTTGCCAGCCCCCTTTATTCTGAACTCGTTCACGCTATTTTTGGTAATCAGCCAAACCTTTCATGACAAACTCCGTTAAGTAATCTAAAATGTGCGGGAAATGCTGAATCCCAATTTCATCCTTATGGGTATCGATATTGATTAATGCAGAAAACATGGCCATGATAAGCTCACAATCGATATCATCCCTTATTTTTCCTTCAACCTGCCATTTTTTTATCAACTCTATAAAAGTGTTATATAAGAAATCAACATATTTAATTCCGTTTTCTTCACGGTAATGTTGCTCCAGTCTATTAAAGACATCCTTGTTATACCATTCTCTCAGTATCGGATTTGCGTTCATGCCACTATTGTTCAGAAACATGATTTCTTTAACTACCTTTATTGGCTCACCATCCAGGTTGATAG
>DATMYU010000118.1:0-2085 GCA_035560775.1 Desulfosporosinus sp. | reverse complement strand
CTTTACAGATTCTGACGTTTTCCACCTAATACGCTCCTCAAGAACTTGCTTGGCTGGTCTGACGCCGATTTTATTTATGCTCATTCAATCTTCTCCCTTCGTTTCTCAAAGCTGCCAACCATCCTCGATCAGGCCTTGCCGATCGTCTCTTTAGCCAAAACGGTATTCATCCTATTATTTTTGACAGAGCGAGCAGAAAAATGCATTCCGACCCCCAACCTCGGATTTTTCAATAATATTTTGACAAACTGGACATGGTTTTCCAGACCGTTCATACACCTTAAAATGCGGATTATATCCACCAGTAAAATCGTCCCAGGGAGCGAACGGTTCCTCCATATCTCCACCAAGACGAATAGAATCCCGAAGAATATTTACTAAGGAAGTGTATAATTTTACCAATTCATCACTACTCATTGTCGAAATCAAACGAGTGGGCAAAATACCCGCACCAAACAATGCTTCATTAGAATAGGCATTACCTACCCCAGCAATATTTTTAGGATTCATTAGCCAGGGTTTGATCATTCCCCTCTTCCCATTAAGCAAGCGAATAAATTCTTGAGCATCAAAGTTAGGATCTAATGGTTCGCTTCCCAATTTCTTTAATTTAGTCTCAAGTTCCTCCTGCCTCAGGTAGTGCAAATAGCCCAGAGTAAGACTACAAAAGAAGAGCACAGCATCGTCAGCCAAGCCAAAAATGGCACTTGGTTTTCCCGGTAGTTCCTTTATTCTTGTGCCTAAATCCGCTGATTCACTATGTACAACCTCAGACATTAATTCCTTCATCGATTGGCCTTCTTTTATGCCATCTAAAGGCAATAAAAACAACCTGCCATCCAGCATCATATGGGTCAAGAGAAAGTGGCCGTCGTCCAGATGAAAAATAATGTATTTGCCCCTACGAGTAATGTCTCTAATCCGTTTACCGATGACATTACGGCAAAAATCCGTATTTTCTAGATTAACACTTTTGTCCCGTAAGACATTAACTTCACTAATTCGTTTATCCTTAACCCAAGTGTTTAAATAGTCCTTGTATATCTCCATCTCAGGAATTTCAGGCATAATAACCTCCATCACCTTTACTTCGCTTGGTTTCTATAATTCCACAAGCGACATGAATAAATGTATGGTCCCGCGATATATTTTGTCATTGCTCGATGGCCTCTACTAATAGTGCTAATACCGCTCAGGAGAAAAACTGGCACAAAGGCGCTGTTACTGTATGCAGCTTCCTTAATTCTAAACGTTACTCATCACATTCTATTGCTCTAGCTAAGGTAGCAGTAGCTAGCTGTATTTGTTCTTCCGTCGGTTCTGCCGTTACAATATATTGCTGAATAAAAGAAGCCAGTAAAAACGCTGGCTTTAAACGGTTATTTCGGAAACTCCAGTTTAAAATCTCATAACCAATTGGCAAGGCTATGAGAAGTATGAGTAACGGTATCGTTACTGAAGATAGCAAAATAACGAAGGGCAACGCTATTACCACTAAATTAGTTCCACAACGTTCACTGACTCGACTAGCCTCCCTCACCGCGCTAAGTGAAAGATCCCGCCCACTCATATAAATGTTAAAAGCTTTATGCTCCGCTCCATGAAACTGCCAAAGTCGCTTCAGGAGCACTACTAGGATAATAAGGGTAAAACCATAGCAAGCAAACTCAAGCCCGACTGACTCAAAAACCACCAAATTATCATTAGGCAGTATCCAATCCCAAGGTATAGCGAGAATAAAGATGCTGGCAAGAAACAGCTTAAGATTAAGTTTTGCTAACTTAGAAATGCCGCGTAAGAAAGGAACTTTATCCATTGAGTTAAATATCCGAATACCAGGTATTAGACGCTCATTGATAGATAACGTTCCGTGCGATATCCTCCCCCGAACAATGTGCGTATTGGTGACAAAAGTAATCCCATTGAGATGTGCTCGCCCTCCTATGACCGCCAAATACCTCACCTTCTTTCAATACCAATTTTAACTTTGCTCAATTCTAATTACCGTCTAACTTCAATGTTATGTTGTATATAAATCTCTTTTATTATAGTTTGCAAACATACCCCACAAGCTAACTAATATTA
>DATMYU010000117.1:0-3908 GCA_035560775.1 Desulfosporosinus sp. | reverse complement strand
GTATTAATAATACATATTATTGTATTGTCGTCAGAGCGCGGTGTAGATGCCGAAGTAGCTCAGTTGGTAGAGCAGCTGATTTGTAATCAGCAGGTCACGGGTTCAAATCCTGCCTTCGGCTCCATTCAAATAATAATGCATATGCGTTAAGGTTTTAGTGGAAATTTTATGCGGGTGTATTATTTTAGCTGGTCAGTCGGATGGGTGCTTAGTGGCACTTGAATAGATAGATCAGACTACATCGCGGGGTGGAGCAGCGGTAGCTCGTCGGGCTCATAACCCGAAGGTCGTCGGTTCAAATCCGGCCCCCGCAACCAAGTTGAATCAGACAGCCAAGCTGTCTTTTTTGTTATCATAAGATATTTCTTGACAAGAGAAAAACCTTATGATAAAGTACTTTCAGTAATGGGTAAAATACAGCGTACGGCCATTGTCTAGGGGAGGTGTTCGTGAATGCGTGTGGGAATTATTTTAGCGTGTACGGATTGCAAGCGCCGTAATTATGCTACGATAAAAAATAAGAAAAATAACCCTGATCGCTTGGAAGCCCAAAAGTTTTGCAAGTTCTGTAAGAGTCATACTCTCCATAAGGAAACCAAGTAATTTTTTTTTGTAATGGTTTAAACTGTACGCCAGGAGGCGTTGTCGCAGTGACAGGTGACATCGATGTCGTGTAAGGATGTGAAGTGGTGGGTGCGTTGAAGAAACCGGCCAATACTCAGCGACAGACAGAAAAGGCGGCTGAATATTTCCGAGGGGTTTTGAGCGAATTAAAAAAAGTTCATTGGCCTAGCCGTCGGCAGTTGCTCGCCTACACAGGAGTAGTGTTTTTTGCGGTGGCGATTGTATCCGTTCTGATGTGGATTGTTGATAGTGGCTTAAGTGCGGCCGTGACCAAGCTACTGCCTTAACCTATGAGATTCCGCGGCAGTGTCTGAGGAGGTCACTAAAAAATGGCAAAAGACTGGTATGTTATTCACACGTATTCCGGATACGAGAACAAAGTGAAGATGAATCTGGAAAAACGAGTTGAGTCAATGAACATGGAAGAAAAGATCTTCCGCGTACTTGTTCCGATGGAAGATGAAATCGAGTTCAAGAACGGCAAACAGAAAATCATCAAACGCAAGGTATATCCGGGCTATGTACTCGTGGAAATGGAAATGACGGATGACTCGTGGTATGTTGTACGTAATACACCTGGAGTAACCGGATTCGTTGGCACAGGTACGAAGCCGATTCCTTTGCTTGATCAAGAGGTTGTCAAGATTCTTCAACAAATGGGAATGGATGAAGTTCACAGACGGGTTGATTTTGAGATCAATCAGAGTGTCCAGGTCATTGACGGTCCGTTTAAGGATTTTGTTGGAGTAGTTCGTGAAATTCTCGAAGACAAAGGCAAATTGCGTGTTGAAGTGTCTATGTTCGGAAGAGAGACTCCGGTCGAATTGGAGTTTGCACAGGTTCAAAAACTCGACTAAGTGTAGAGATTATCCTAAGTAAGGAGGTGTAAAAAATATGGCAAAAAAAGTAATTGGGTTGGTAAAGTTAGCGATTACAGCAGGGAAAGCCACACCGGCGCCTCCAGTTGGTCCGGCTCTAGGTCAGCATGGGGTTAACATTATGGCCTTCTGCAAAGAATACAATGAGCGTACCAAGGACCAAGCGGGATTGATTATTCCGGTTGAAATTACGGTCTATGAAGATCGCTCTTTCACCTTTATTACCAAAACCCCGCCAGCTGCAGTATTGCTTAAGAAAGCAGCTAACATTACTTCTGGTTCAGCTGAACCAAACCGTAAAAAAGTTGCGAGTGTTCCTAAATCAAAGGTGCGCGAGATCGCGGACATTAAGTTGAAGGATTTGAACGCTGCAAGTATTGAAGCAGCAATGCGCATGATTGAAGGCACGGCGCGGAGTATGGGCATTGATGTTGTCGAGGGCTAAATAAGTTGTGGGAGGGCAAAGCCCGCATCACCACAAGGAGGTTAAAAGAATGGCTAAAGTAGGTAAAAAATATCAAGAGGCTGTAAAATCATTTGATCGCAATGCATTCTTCGAACCCGCAGAGGCATTTGCAATTGTAAAAACTAACGCAACAGCAAAGTTCGATGAAACAGTTGAAGTCGCTTTTAAACTGGGCATTGATACCCGTCATGCAGACCAACAAATTCGTGGTGCAATTGTACTGCCGAATGGAACGGGTAAAACCCGGTCAGTTTTGGTATTCGCTAAAGGGGAAAAGGCCAAGGAAGCAGAATTGGCTGGTGCAGACTTTGTCGGCGCGGAAGACATGATTGCGAAAATCGAGCAAGGTTGGTTCGATTTTGAAGTTGTTGTTGCAACGCCAGACATGATGGGAATGGTAGGTAAATTGGGCCGTGTACTCGGACCTAAAGGGCTTATGCCAAACCCGAAAACTGGAACGGTTACCCTCGATGTAGCTCGTGCGATCAAAGAAATCAAAGCTGGTAAGATTGAATACCGTGCGGAAAAAGCTGGCATTATCCATGCGCCAATCGGAAAGGCCTCGTTTACCGCAGAGCAACTGTTTGAGAACTATCGTGTGTTAGCGGAGACCTTAGTTAAAGCTAAGCCTGCGTCCACCAAGGGTCAATATATGCGGAGTGTCACGGTTTCTTCAACTATGGGACCTGGCGTGCGCATTAACCCTACAAAAGCTCTGTAATGAGTGTAGACTCTTGACAGTATCTCGTAAATGGGATAGACTTACTGGGAATTGAATAAAGACCGCTGTAGAAAGCAGGTGCCGCAAGGCTTAATGTCCTGCCGAGGTTGTTGGATACGCCGATAGATATTGATTTGGCATTCTTAACCTCTGCAGACGCGGAGGTTTTTTGCTGAGTTTATCTGAAGGAAGGAGGTACACATTATGCCCAATATGGAAGAAAAAGTCCAAGCGGTCTCGGAAATTAAAGAAAAGTTTGAACATGCTTCAGGCGTTATCTTAGCCGACTACCGCGGTTTGACCGTTGCTCAAGTAACGCAATTGCGTACTCAAATGCGTCAAGCGGGAGTAGAATACCGTGTTTTGAAAAACTCACTGGTAAGTCGTGCAGCTAATGAAGTAGGGGTAGAAGGCCTTGATCCATATCTTAAAGGACCGACGGCATTTGCTTTTAGTGCGGACCCTGTCGCTCCAGCTAAGGTTATTATGGAGTTTGTGAAAGCAAACAAGCTTAAGACTTTGAAAATTAAAGCTGGAGTTCTCGAGGGAAAAGTAATCGGAGCTGAAGGCGTTAGAGATCTTGCTGAACTACCTTCACGCGAAGTTTTACTATTTATGGTTCTGCGCGGTATGCAAGCGCCTCTCACAGGTATGGTCAACGTTCTTCAAGGACCAATCCGCAAAATGGCTTATGCTTTGGAAGAAGTGCGTAAGCTCAAAGAAGCTCAATAGGTTAAATGCTCTTTCGAACTTTAAAATTAGTCATATTATAAGGGGGAAATTTAAATGTCTAAAGTAAATGAAATTCTCGAAACCGTTAAAGGGTTAACTGTACTTGAACTATCTGAACTTGTTAAGGCGTTCGAAGTAGAATTTGGTGTAAGTGCATCAGCTCCTGCAGCAGCAGCAGCAGCTCCTGCAGCGGGTGGAACTGCTGAGGCAGCTGAAGAAAAGACTGAGTTTGACGTTATGCTCATGAGTTGTGGCGCTTCTAAAATCAGCGTTATCAAAGTTGTTCGTGAAGCAACAGGCTTAGGTCTGAAAGAAGCCAAAGATCTCGTAGACAACGCTCCAAAAGCAGTTAAAGAGAAGATTAGCAAAGACGAAGCTGAGGCCTTGAAAGCTAAATTAACTGAAGCCGGTGCAACCGTTGAAGTTAAATAAGGTTTAGAGAAATAAAGAAGGTACTCTCTCAAGGAGGGTACCTTCTTTATTATAC
>DATMYU010000116.1:0-2245 GCA_035560775.1 Desulfosporosinus sp. | reverse complement strand
GAGGCACTGTATCTTCACTAGATTCAGTGCTCTGGTCAAAGATGACCTATAATTACTTACCTGTTAGTTGAAGGGAGTTCTCCATCCCAAACGATGCTGCGCCATTTATACGGATCTGTATTTCCCTCTGTGTTAAAGATTAAGATCTGTGAGTCTTCATTCAGCCCAATTGCTTCCCTAAAATCTCTGAAGTCTTCATCTAACAAGATCGAACTGAGCAGACCTGCCGTGACTGCGCCAGATTCACCGGATATGACTTTCGGATCTCCGTGCAGAGGACTAGCCAAAACACGCATCCCCCTCGCTGCTACCCAGTCAGGGCAAGAAACAAACATGTCGCTGTAATCGCGCAAAATATTCCAGCCAATCAGGTTAGGTTCTCCACAGGCCAATCCCGCCATAACAGTGGCCATGGCTCCGCCGACGACCCGAGGTTTACCATCCCCCGCCAGGGCTGATTTATATAAACAATCCGCTTGGTTAGCCTCCACAATCACGGTCTTAGGACGATTTTCTTTAAACAGAGAGGCAAAATAACCTTGCACAGACCCCGCTAATGCTCCAACCCCTGCCTGAACAAAAATATGAGTCGGTTTCTCGACACCAAGACTATTCAACTCTGCTAAGGCCTCGGCCGACATCGTCCCATAGCCTTGCATAATCCAGCTTGGAATTTCCTCATACCCTTCCCAGGAGGTATCTTGAACAATAACCCAACCATGTTTTTCAGCCTCAATGGCTGTCATGCGCACGGCATCGTCGTAATTCATATCCGTAATCTCAGCCTCTGCACCTTCTTCTCTGATCTTTTCAAGCCGGTACTGAGAGGAACCCTTGGGCATATAGACGACGGATTTTTGGCGCAATTGCCGAGCAGTCCAGGCTATGCCCCGACCATGATTTCCGTCTGTGGTGGTGGCAAACGTAATGTCCCCTAATTCTTCCTTGACCTCGGGGGATGTAAGCACATCGAACGGCAATTCACTAATATCTTTATTAAGTCTCTGGGCGAGGTATCTGCCGATTGCATAGGATCCACCTAAAGCTTTGAATGCATTCAAGCC
This sequence comes from Desulfosporosinus sp., assembly GCA_035560775.1. Lineage (GTDB taxonomy): Bacteria > Bacillota > Desulfitobacteriia > Desulfitobacteriales > Desulfitobacteriaceae > Desulfosporosinus. The sequence continues at coordinate 1,181 of DATMYU010000116.1, read as the reverse complement.
AAAACGATAAGACTCATCTTTAACATAGATACCTCCAACGCCTAAATTTGCAGCTAGTTTCTTAAGTTGGCGCAAAGGGGTAGGCAGATAATCGGGGAACGTCCGGTGGAAATTGATAGCCTTATCTATTTCGGACTTACTGAATAGATCAGTTGAAACACCTGTCCCATTTAACTTTTGCATACTGTTTTGTGTCCATCGAATTTTTTCACTCATCTAAATCTCTCCTATTCCATGATATTTTGTTTTCAAACTAGGTTTTTAATACGTTATAAAAAAACAATTTCTTGTTTTACGTGTTGGCTCGGTTATCTCCCCCTAAACGAATTGATTAATTGCTTGGCTGCCCACTGACTCTTAACTATTAATGCAATTACTGTGCCAATATCCCCACCTTACTCCTTTTTAAAATAATAACGACCTCCCTGACCCATTATTAGGTTCAGGGAGGTCGACTGTTTAATATGATGATGCAAATTAATCATTTTTGTTTTGCCATTTAGCTATAATGCTGGCTCCTGCTATCATTATTAGCATTACGATTGCAAACACCAAGAGAATAATTCCACTATTATCATCTCCATTTACAGCAGGGAATTTTATGAAATATTTTTGCACTATGAATGCTGTAACAGCCGCGATAAATCCCACTCCCCCAGTTAAATATCTTGTTTTTCTAGCTGCTTTTTTGCTTGATTGTTGTGGGCCAACAAAGGAACTAGTGCCTATGATACGAATCGTGTAATATGTCAAGCAGGCCATCATGATTATCCAAATGTTTGTAGGGTATTGTAGCCACCTAAATCCTAATCCGTAAAAGGCTATGTCGATCATTAAAAGATAAGAGAGTAACATAAAGGCTTGATTTCCAAACTTGTTTCGCTTCTGTAATTGCATTTCATCTAATTCATTTTTGCGCAAAGCCATCATCCTCCCAAAAAATTTGATCAAGAGTTTTACCTAATACCCTACAAATCGCGATGCATAAATTTACTGATGGATTGTAGTCACCGTTTTCAATGGCATTAATCGTCTGTCGCGTCACCCCAGTAGCCTCCGCCAGATCTTTTTGGGACATGTCTTTAGCTGCTCTTGAGGATTTCAACTTCAAGTTCTTTGCCATATCATCACCTCTACTTTATGCTCTTATAGTAACATTAAGTCTACCATATGTCAAATAT
>DATMYU010000115.1:0-4308 GCA_035560775.1 Desulfosporosinus sp. | reverse complement strand
TTTTATGGGTCGAAAATAAATTCCACTCATTCAAGAAAAACACCTCCTTCCCTTATTTTAAGATTGTATCATATGTAACATTCTTATTTGAAGTTCCATGTCATAATAAGTAAAACTATTCTATGGAGGTGGCTAACAATGAAATGGAATGATAAGCCAGATTACTAGCCTTTTAGCCTGCAAGAATTTATTAATGGGGTAGAAGGTTTACACGTTTAAACACAGATTTGTGATTAAAGTAGAAAAATAAAAGGAGAAAAAAATGGGAAAAACGATCGCTGAGAAAATATTTGAGGCCCACAGGGTCAACATGCCATTTCCTGATACGCATGTCTTAAAATTGGACAGGGTTTTCTGTCACGAAATTACCACGCCCATTGCCATCACGGATCTTATGGCCAGAGGAATGGACAGAGTCTTTGATCCCACGAAAATAAAGGCGGTCATAGACCATGTGACCCCTGCCAAAGATTCTAAAACGGCTGAACAGGGAAAAATATTACGTGATTGGGCGAGAAGGCATGATATCAAAGACTTTTTTGACATCGGAAGAAATGGTGTCTGTCATGCATTCTTCCCTGAAAAAGGATTCGTAAGACCAGGTTATACAGTTATCATGGGTGATTCGCACACCTGTACCCATGGAGCGTTTGGAGCGTTTGCGGCAGGTATCGGAACGACAGACCTGGAAGTAGGGATACTCAAGGGGGTATGTGCTTTCCACTTTCCGAAAACCATTAAATTTGTGCTTAATGGCACCTTAAAACCTGGCGTTTATGCAAAAGACCTGATCCTCTTCATCATTAAAGAACTCACTGTAAACGGTGCAACGAACATGGTTATAGAGTTTACTGGACCGGTTGTCGATGCCATGTCCATGGAATCCCGGATGACCTTGTGCAATATGGCAATTGAAGCCGGAGGCACTTGTGGGATCTGCTACCCGGATATGACCACCGTCGAATACCTCTGGGACTTCATTAAAGACGAATTTAACACCAAGGAAGACGCATTGAAAGACTACTCAAAATGGATATCGGATGCGGATGCTTCCTATGAAAAAGTCTATGACTATGATGTTACGAACTTAGAACCCATGGTCACCTTCGGGTTCAAACCGGACCAAGTAAAAGCAGTTAAGGAAATGTCCGGTACAAAAATCGATCAGGTGTATATAGGAAGTTGTACCAATGGTCGAATAGAAGATCTGAGAATAGCGGCAGGTATCCTTAAGGACAAAAAAATAAGTGATGACGTGCGTGCCATTGTCAGCCCTGCAACGCCAGATGTTTATTCCATGGCCTTAAAAGAAGGACTGATCGAGATTTTCCATAACGCTGGTTTTTGCGTTACAAACCCAACCTGTGGCGCTTGTCTGGGCATGAGTAATGGGGTTCTTGCTAATGGCGAAGCCTGTGCGTCTACAACAAACCGTAATTTTAACGGCAGAATGGGTAAGGGCGGTACAGTTCATCTGATGAGTCCTGCTACTGCTGCAGCGTCAGCTATTGAAGGTACAATAACAAATTCTAAAGTTTATAAAGTGTAATTATCGGAGGGGAAAATGAAAAAATTTAGCGGAAAAGTTTTATTCTTAGACAGAAGTGATATCAATACCGATGAAATCATTCCAGCAAGGTATCTTACTGAAATCACTAAAGAGGCCTTGAAACCTTATTTATTGGAGGATTTGTCACTTGCCGGATTTAACGCTAAAGAAGATATTAAGGGCAAAGCTGTGCTTGTAACAAGAGCTAATTTTGGTTGTGGTTCTTCTAGAGAGCATGCTCCATGGGCGTTAGAAGTAAATGGGATCAATGTCGTGATTGCCGAAAGCTTTGCAAGAATATTCAGGCAGAATATGTATAACTGCGGTATGTTTGCCATCGAATTAGCAAAGGATAAGCTTGAATATCTTTTTCAGAACTACGTGGGGAAAGACACTTTAATAACGATTGACATTGATAAAGATAAGCTTATTGTAACTTCAGCAGATAAATCAGAGGAAATTGATTTCAAAGTCGGCGAGTTTGACAAGACACTTGTTAAAGAAGGCGGCTGGGTGGGGTATGCTGATAAAAACTATTAATTCATAAGTCTATTATTATGCTAAGTAGTGCTTTGAACTGTATAATTGAACTGCTTCCGGTTAAGTAATCAAAAGCATTAAGCAACATTTACGGCTTGGTTCTGAAATTCAATCGGAGCTTGAAGAGTTCGACGAAGAAATATTCAATGCGTTGGTTGAGATAAGAATTCTCACACCAACGCTTTTTGTGTTTTTACGACTACTTGGCCCGAGACGAAAAGTTATTGTTCATTTCGACAACGCCGAGGGCAGAGGTGCGACCAAGCAATGCATGAGGTTGGGCGAGGTGGCGACTAGCCAGATGGCCCTTACCCTCTATTTTTGAACTAGTTTCTCTTTCTGCGACGGAAAAAATCGTAATTGCTAAGACTAAGATCAGCATTAAGTTAAAAATTAATAAACTCTCTATCGGTATAAGGATTCTTCTGCGCTACGATGATTGTAGCTAAATAGAAACCTAAGGTTATTAAAACTAAAGGACTAAAGACCTTGGCTAAATAAGGCGCAATATTTTTGGTTATGCCCCTGGCTTTCGCTAAATAAGTGCCTACAAATGGTGAAGCAGCAACTCCATATATCACAATGTTGTTTATATAAAAATCTTTTATATTGACTTGAATTGCCTCAAATAAACCAATGGTCAAAGCTGTACCGGAGGGTGCAGAGCATGATAAACAACGGATCAATCTAGTTACAGAAAACATGAAAAAAGCGATTGCTGTATTTGAACAAAACTCTTTTTGAGGAGGCACATGAATATTCTTGATATAAACGAAAGGGTTGATTCGGAGCATTCGTGAGATTGGACGAAATTATACCATAGAACCTATTTCTTTTTAATCTGAGAAACGAGGCGCAGTAATTTGAGTATGTATTTGCTTTTTTTGAGTCTTGGTCATCTAGTTGTTGATTTGGGTCAGGGGATCTTGCCAATTTTAACGCCTATATTAGCGAAAAGTTTTCATCTCAGCTATTTTCAAGTTGGTATAATCGTGCTTGCATTTACCTTTAGTTCAGCTATTATCCAGCCGGTTTTCGGAGTGCTAAGCGATCGATACAGCATGCCCTGGTTAATGCCCGTAAGTCTTTTTCTTTCAGGTTTTGGTTTAGCTCTGACAGGTATGGTCCACTCATTCGGACTATTGCTGCTAGCAGTGCTAATAAGCGGTATCGGGGTAGCGGGTTATCACCCTGAAGGATCTAAATTAGCCCATTTTCTCAGCGAGGAAAACAAAGCGGGGGCATCAATGGCGATTTTCTCGGTGGGAGGAAATCTCGGCTTTGGCCTTGGTCCTATGCTGGCCATGTTTGTATTAAGTTTTGCCGGACTGAAGTCGATTCAAGGTGTTATGATTCCTGGGGCTTTGGCTGCACTGCTCTTCATTTTTTTATTGCCCAGATATAAATCCATATTAGCTGAAAAAACTCACGATCATACAAAGAATATCAAACAAACTGCAAAAGGTAGGGTTAGGGTCGGGAGCTTAATAATATTGCTACTGTATGTAACGATAAGATCATGGATACAATCCGGTGTGGTTTATTTTATTCCATTTTACTTTCCAAGTTTCAGGGGAATTGCTGAACCTGAATATTTAGTGAGTACATTTTTAATTGCAGGGGCGGTAGGCACGATTTTGGGCGGGCCTTTTGCCGACCGTTTTGGAGGAAAAAACGGGTTGTTGGTCTCTATGACTGTTAGTCTAATCACAATCTATCCTTTTTTGCATTTGAACAGCACTTGGGTCCCTGTTCTGGCTTTTATCGTCGGAGCAGCGCTGATCTCGACTTTTTCTACGACTGTGGTATTCGGACAAAGGTTACTGCCCCATAATATTGGACTTGCTTCAGGTATGTTGCTCGGTTTTGGAGTCGGCATGGGTTCAATTGGGGTAACCTTACTGGGAGTAATCGCTGATCACTTTGGTCTGCCATTAACAATCAACATTATCAGTTTGCTGCCAATCCTGGGAATAGTGCTTGCTGTTACTCTGCCGGATGTTAGAGCCGGGGAATCCTCTTCCGAGCCGAATTTCGCCTCATAGCAGTGAGCATGAGAATTATCCTTTTTTAAAGGCTTCCATTTCTTTGATTTTGCTAATGATCACATTAACCTGTTTTGGCGCTATCTTACTGAAGTGGAAAACGGAACGCCCACTTAATAGAAGTAGGCGTTCCGGAAGTGATTAATCTTCTAAAATTCTTCCATCGGTTGATAT
>DATMYU010000114.1:0-12503 GCA_035560775.1 Desulfosporosinus sp. | reverse complement strand
GCTGAGTAAGTAATTATTGGTCATTAGAAAAGGGTAAATAAAGAACGCTACGGTAAGTATTAAAACATACCGTAGCGTTCTTCTTCAAAATGGGTCTTTAATGGGTCTTTAATGGGTCTTTAATGAGTCTTTTGATTTAATCTCATATTGGATTAACGCAGGCAAGATCGTCGATCAACGCCTATCATTCGCCCTTAGATATTTAACTATGCACGTTGAAGATAGGTTCCTGTCCTAGTATCGATGATTAGCACATCCCCTTCATTAACGAAGAACGGCACTTGGACCACAGTACCGGTTTCCAAGGTCGCAGGTTTTGTTCCACCTGTTGCCGTATCCCCTTTTACTCCTGGTTCAGTTGCGGCAACGGCAAGTTGGACAGTGTTTGGCACATCCACTCCGATAACCTCTATGTCATAAAAAAGCACACCTAAGGTCATGTTTTCTTTCAGCCATTTGACCCCGTCTCCAATTTGCGCCTCTGTCAGAGACGTTTGCTCATACGTTTCCTTGTCCATGACAACAAAATGTTCTCCATCTTTATAGAGATAATCCATATCACGGCGTTCAACGTGGGCCTTCGGCACCTTTTCTCCAGCATTAAACCTCCGCTCTACGACTCCACCCGTTTTCACATTTTTCAACTTAGTGCGAACAAAGGCAGCTCCTTTACCAGGTTTAACATGTTGGAACTCAACCACTGAAAATACATCGCCATCTAATTGAATGGTCATACCTGTCTTAAACTCGTTTGATGAAATCATAAATGTCTTTTTCCCCCTAAATATTCTATTATTCTACTGCCCTTTCTAATCTCAAATACTTAGTAGGGCCTCTACTTCACTCAAGGATAATGAATTCTTTCGGTGCTTGTGTCAAGACTTCGCAGCCATTTTCAGTCACCAAGACAATATCTTCAATCCGGACGCCACCCCAGTCCGGGATATAAATACCTGGTTCGACAGTAATGGCCATACCGGCTTCAAGCACGCGCTCTTCCCGTATATTCAGGAAGGGGCCTTCATGGATGGCTAAACCCACAGAATGCCCAAGTCCATGTCCAAAGTAATCGCCATAACCAGCGTCTACAATGATTTTACGAGCTACTGCATCTACTTCTTTCCCAGTCTGTCCAGGCGCAACTGCTGCAATCCCCGCCCGCTGGGCTGCCAAAACGACCTCATAAACTTCCCGGTGCTTGTCCTCCGGTTCGCCCAAAAACACCGTCCGCGTGATATCGGAGCAGTAACCCTGATAGATCGCTCCAAAATCCATAGTCAGGAATTCACCAAAATGGATTTTCTTCGAACTGGCCGTGCCGTGGGGTAAGGCTGAACGAACGCCAGAAGCCACGATGAATTCAAAAGAACCTCCGCTTGCACCGTCCCGGCGCATGGAATATTCTAAGGCAAGTCCAATCTCCGCTTCCGTCTGCCCTATTTCAATCGTCGTTAATACGTTGGCAAAAGCGTCATCGGCAGTTTTTACTGCTCGACGAATCATGTCAATCTCCGTCTGATCCTTCACGGAACGCAAATGACTCACCAGATTGGGTAGAGATAAAAGTTCTGCCTGTGGAAACGCATCCTTTAGTTTTCCAAAGTTTACATAAGTGACAAAGTCTCCTTCAAAACCAACCCTCTGAGCCTGTCGCCCGATTTCTGCTAACGACTCAAAGTGGTCCTGTCCTGTCTTAATGATTTCAAACTCGGGCGCCTCTCCCTTCGCTTGTTCTATGTAACGGAAATCCGTCAGCAAAAAAGCTTTTTCTGCAGTAATGTATAGGGTTGCTTCCCCACCAGAAAAACCGCTCAGATACCGTCCATTCTCCGGGCGAATAATCACATAAGCATCAATTTTTTCTACGTGCATCCTTTGACGCATCCGCTCTAACCTACTCATGATAATTTCCCCCTTTTTTGTCATTTTTTGCGTCGCTCTTGGTAGTCGATGGCATAACGCATCGCTAAAACATAACCGTCTGCTCCTAGTCCTGAAACTTGTCCAATACAGACCGGGGCGATAACAGAGTTGGTTCGAAATGCTTCACGCGCATGAATGTTTGAAAGATGAACCTCTACCGTTGGAACCCTTACTGCTCGAATGGCATCTCGAATTGCATAACTTGTATGCGTCCAAGCTCCAGGATTTAGGATTAAAAAATCATCCGACGTTAAAGCTTGTATCCAATCTAGGAGATCACCTTCGTGATTCGTTTGTCGGCATTCCGCGTTAATCCCCACCTGATTCGCAGTTGCCACGACTTCCTGATTAATCTCTGCTAAGGTGTGGGACCCGTAATGTTCCGGTTCACGTAGTCCTAATAAATTCAGATTAGGTCCATTAAATATCCAAATGCTTGCCAATTCATCACTTCCTCGTCACATACCCAAAATCTTATCACAATTTCCTTCTGTAGCATAGTATTTTAAAGTAACGTTCTTGCTTAAAGAGAAAGAAAACTCGACTCCGCCAAACATCATCGAAGAAAGCCTATATTTTACTAGTCAGAAAGTATAACTTTCAGTTGTATACTTTCTGGAAGCATAAGTGCAACTAAGGCGATCGCCTTCGCCTGAAGGCTTGGCGCTAGCCAAGTTTTCTTTATCATCTGAACTTACGCTTTTTAATATACCAAACAAAAACCTCCGCCATACGGAGGTGACGGACTAAACAATTATAAAAACGTGCAACGCTGTTCATTATCACGTCTGTAGGCTTTGAACTTGGGGCAGTTGTTGGACTTGGCTCTGCTGCAGTGTTTGAGACAATTGGGGGGGTTGTGTTTGGGCTTCAGCTTGAGTTGGCACTTGCCCCATTGGTTTTGCCGGTTCTCTATCCCCTTTCCCACTGACTAAACGTGGGGAGAGCACAATGTCCATATTACTTAACATAATTTGCACTTCGCACGGTCCACCGTCTCCGGCCGGCTGTAATTTGCGGATCTCGGCACGCGGTAGAATCAGGTGAATCTCATGGGGAACTTTAGGTTCACCGATACGTCGAACTCGAAAACTCACTCCCTCGACTTCCATTTCAACTTGATCAAGATATTCCCCGACAAATTCTTGTCCATGATCCACTCGGATCTCTGCATATTGAGCTTGCCCTGTTGTCGATCCTTTAAAATCCGGGAGAACTATTTTCTGTCCAACTTGAAGTCTAAGTGGATCAACATAGGGATTCACCTGTAAAAAATCATCACAGGTCCCACCCCAACGTTGAGCTAAAGCATGAAAATTATCCCCGGGTTGTATGCAGTATTCCTTACCCACCACACATCCCTCCTCCCCTTAGCCTATGGAAAAAGGGGAATGTCTCGTTCCAATAATTGCCTTACAGGTTGATGAAATATATTTGGAGAAGGATTGTTCCCCCGTCTGCATCTAACATGGCTTCCTGAACATAAATACTAATGTCTTGAGTGGTTTCTTCTAGTGCTTTGAGTGATATGACAATCCCCTCCCAGTTGCCCTGTAAATGTAATCGAACTAAACTGTAATCCAACCTTGCTACATCACCGATTTCTCGCCGTTCGCCAAAACGTTCCACATTTAAGGAAACCACGTCCACCCCTTCCTTTGCAAACGCACCACGACACTGCTCAATAATGTCTGGCAACTGATCCATAGTGGGCATTGGGGTTATCTGATCATCCCCCGCTCCCAACTTCAACACCTGTTGCCAATAGATGTTCTCCTTTTGTAATGAACGCAGTTGATGGTAAGCCGGTTGCCAAAGCAACAGGAATTCCAAGCAAATGGCCAGCAGCAACCCCACAGCGATTCCCTTGACAGAACGCAGTGAAAGGCGCTGAAATAGGGAAATCGAAGCAGGAGCTAATAAGGGATTCGACTTAGTCGAACCGGATAAATATCCCATAGTTCAGCCTCCTTCATCCAAGGACGCGCTTGAATCTTCCATTGTATTTTGGGTTCCTACTATTCCACGTTTTGCACTAAGAGAGAATTCGACGTTGTTTCGTGACGTCAATTTATAACTCGATAAGCCGGGTTGTTCCCAGCCCATCGTCCGCACGTTATGAATCAATGTTTGAACACTTTTCGCGTCATTGGCCCGACCGCTCAAAGACAGGCTCCCTTGCTTATAGCTAATATGTTCAATCGTCAGCTCCGTACTGGGCATCGCTTGCACCTGAATTAAGCCGACGCCTATCTTCTCCTGATCTATTTTCACCTTTTTCCAAGCGACTTCAAGCTCTTCCTGGTGTTTAGCCTGAGCCAAAATTCTGGCACCCTGATCAGAGAGTTGTTGAACCTCTTGCTGCAAAGATATCGTTTTTTGATAGAGCGAAACCCAAGTCATAGTTCCAATCATCAAGAGAGCACAAGTGAAAAACGCTATCCCCTGGTATCTTCGGTGAACAGTCTCCATCTCATTCGATTCCCGCCATAGATTTAACGCAGGACGCTGTGCTGAAATGCGCAGAGCATAGCTGACTGCCGCCTCACCTCTAGCGTTATCTATCTCCAGTATCTCACGCCAGACACCAGGGAGGCCCTGGAGTTCAACTTGTTCCACCACTGAAACATGATTTGACTCATGCAACTCGTGTGCCAGTTGCTTCACAGAATCTCCACTCCAAACCAAACGTTTGAGATTGAGATCCGTTTTTTGTGTTCGGTAATACAAGAGAAAGCGTCGAATCTCATTTCCCCACACTTCGGTCCGCTCTTTTGTACCCTCGACACTTTCAGTCGCTGTGCGAAGAGCGGGCAAAGTTCGGACAGTTTCGGGAACCGCTCCACGAAACAAGACCATATGGAAAGAGTCGGGTTCTCCCTGAAGGTAAAGTATATCTTCGTTCGGTTCAAATCCTAAAGCTTGTCCTAAGACAGAAAAGGAGAAATCTACCCCCGTCACTTTAAACCCCGCTTGTCCAAAGACACAAACATACCCTTCCAGCAAACTTTGTCGTGCTGCACCCAGTAAAACCTGAAGACTGATCTGCTTTTCTTCAGAAATCACTAGAAAATCATAGAGTAAATCCGATCTCGCAAAGGCGATTGGAATCTCCTCATCAACTAACAGCGACATAGCTGATTTCCTATCCCGCTTAGGAATCCAGGGCAACGCATACGACCGAATAAATCCTTGTTGTAGAGGGATTGCCAAATACACCTTTTGGCTTTTGCGTGGGGTTTGTGCCCTATAATTTACTAAAATCCCTATTAAAGCGTTTTCATCACGCACATTGCCCTGTTCGATGATGCCAGTCGGTATTGGAATGCGGTCAAATTTGACTGTATCAGAACGATAACGATGACCCAGCTTCCTAAAAGGATGGACTGAAAACCAAAAGGCCCTAATTTCCCCATCCGTCAATTCAAATACCAGTGAACTTTTTCGCATAGGAACACCCCTTAATCGAGACACGATGCTCGAGCCTCGAATTCGTGCATCATAGTTCAATATCATGCATAAGTGCCTCGAATTTTAGATCAACGCCCAATACCAGTCAAAAATCCACGTTCCCCACAATAACGCCAAGATTGCCCCCAATGCGAGATAGGGCCCAAAGGGTATCTGTTGACCAAAGCGCTTTCGACCTGCAAAGAGAAGAAAAATCCCTATGAACGCACCCACAAAACTTCCCGCAAAAACCGCCAGGAATATTGAGGGGAACCCTAAAAAAGCCCCCATCGCAGCAATTAGTTTTACATCTCCGAGTCCCATTCCTTGTGGATAAACTCGAGCAATGATCCAAAATATGCCACCCGCACCCACGGCACTGAGCACACTCTCCCATCCACTCGGGTTTCCCGGTATGAGAAAGGCTCCTAGCAATCCAAGACCCAAGAGTGGAAGAGTAAGAACATCCGGCAAACGAAATGTATCAAGATCAATAAAAGATAAGGCTATAAGAACTGCTACAAAAGAAAGGTTCAAGAACAATCGGGCTGGGTGCAGCTCAGCACCGAAGCTCAAGGAAGCGGTAAGAAAGAAGAGGATCCCTGTCAGAAGTTCAACCGCAGGATAACGCCATGAGATTCGAGCCTGACAACCGCAACACTGCCCTTTCAGGATCAGAAAACTAACGACTGGGATGAGTTCCCAGGCCCGTAGAACCTGTCCACAATTAGGGCAATGTGAACCAGGCGAGACTATGGATTCCCCACGCGGAACACGATAGATGACTACGTTCAGAAAACTACCTATCAGAAGTCCTAAGAGTCCGATGATTATACTCATTAGATACAATGTCGCGTCCCCTTTTCTATTTTGACCTTGCATTTATTGCTAGAGTCAACTGTGCTTTTAAGTTGATATTAATTAGCCGAGGTCCAGAGGACCTTGTTTAGGGTCTCATCATAAACTCTAACTTCGGCGGCTAAGCCATTGCTAGACAAATAAATCATAATCGTGTTTGTAGCCCCGTCCGTTCCGGAATCAGGAATACTGTACTGCGGGGGATCACTAGCATCAGCTTTGAGAGTACCAACGCCAAAGCCCTTACTGCCGCCAGTAGGTACAACCTGTTGAGTGGTCGTTGTGTCCAACTTACTGATGTATTTGGGAATAAACTTTGAACCAGTCACTACTCCATCTTTAATTGTCAAGTCTTTATTCTCGATTGGATAGGCACCATTTTCAAGCTCATAACGATCTAAGGCAGCTTTAACTTGGTGAGCTGTTGCGACATCCGCTTTTTGTCGTGCATTTGTTGTACTGGACGCCAATTTAGAAATTGCTACAGCGCTTAAGACGCCAATAATGATGATCACTGCGAGCACTTCAACGAGTGTAAATCCGCTCTCCTTCTTGATATAATTCATCCCACATTCCTCCTTATATAGCGACACTTAAATGATCTCAAGTATAGCTGTTATTCAAGATGCGAGCTGAGATCAAAAATAGGCAGCATTACTCCCGCTGCAACTAGGCCGATCACTCCCGCTAAAGCAAGAATAAGGGCTGGTCCAATCATTCGCATTAACTGATCAAGCTGATCCTCTAGCTCCCTGCGAAACATTTGTGTGACATAGTCTAGCATTCGATCTAACTGTCCTGCTTCCTCAGCGACCGCGATCATTTCCGCCCCCTCCTTGGGAAAAACCCTGCTTGCACGCAGTAAAGGGGCCATGCGCTTTCCCTGTCGAACCTGTAGTACGAGCCGATTGATCAATTCGAGCATCTCAGGGCCGCGCACCGCTCCTACCGTCAAACGAAGTGCCTCCAACAAGGGAATTCCAGCAACCAATAAGCGACCCAACATCTGACTGAATTGAACCAGATCGCGGAGACGATAGACCTTCCCGATGAGAGGAAGTTTTTCCGGTATGTGCTCCAGGCGCTTTTTCCAAAGACCCGGATCCATGAGTTTAAGGACCAGCAAACCACCCGTGACCAAGCCAAGCATACTCCACAAAAAAAAGGGGAGCATGCGACCGCCGTCAAAAATGACTTGGGTCAACATAGGCAATTCCGCGCCCATGCCAATAAAGAGTTTTTCGTACATCGGAAGTACCCAAACAGAGAGCACACAAAGTACAACGACCACAGCAACCAGCAAAAGTATAGGATAGCTAAGAGCAGCCTTGATCTTTTTTCGATAAACGTGTTCCTGTTCTAACTCATCGGCTACATCACTAAGAACTTTCCCCAGTGCTCCCGTGTATTCTCCGGCCTTGATCATGGAGAGTACAAACGCGGTAGGGGATGGCTTCAGGAGAGACATCGCCTCTGATAAGTCGTTGCCTTCTTCCACTCGTTCCTTGATACTCTGCCATTGTTCCATTTGAAATGTTAATTTTTCTTCATGTAAAGTCATAATCTCTAAAGCTTGAAGCAAGGGAATTCCGGCTTCCAATAGAGTTGCTAACCTACGAGTGAAATGGCTCCACTGGAAATTCATACTGGACGGTAAAAATATGCTCTGCCAATTTCGCCTTGTTCGGATAGCCAACGGAAAGTATCCTTCATTCCTTAAGCGCGTTTGAACCTCTGAAATGTCATCCTCTACCCATGTCCCGTGCTGAATTGTTCCATTCACGTCGACCGCTTTCCATACAAAACGTTGCTTACTCATCTCATTGAACTATCAGGACTCTGCAATTTTTCCTGGGCAACCTCGTAAGAGATAAGGCCATTGTGAACTAATTCCATAATCGCTTTATCCATAGTTTGCATACCTAGCTTGGCATTCGTCTGGATAACAGTCGGCAGTTGATATGTCTTGCCCTCGCGAATGAGGCTGCGAACCGCTGGCGTCGCCAACATAACCTCAATGGCGGCCACACGCCCCAAACGATCTGCCCTGAGAAACAGTTGTTGAGACAATATGCCTTGTAAAACAGCAGCCAGTTGCACTCGGATTTGCTGTTGTTGATGGGGCGGGAAAACATCAATCATTCGATCCACCGATTGGGTTGCATCATTCGTATGAAGTGTGCTGAAAACCAAGTGTCCAGTTTCAGCAGCTGTCACAGCGGTAGCGATAGTTTCTAAATCCCGCATCTCCCCCACTAAAATTACATCAGGATCTTGTCTAAGGACTGCACGTAATGCATTTGTAAAGGACTGAGTATCATTACCGACCTCCCGTTGATTAACCAAACTTAATTTATGTCGATGTAAATATTCGATTGGATCTTCAATCGTTACAATGTGACAAGCCCTCGTGCGATTAATGTAATCCACTAACGAAGCAAGAGTCGTCGATTTGCCACTTCCGGTTGGTCCGGTTACCAACACCAACCCTTTATGTAACTTGGCTAACTCAATACTCACCGGCGGTAGCCCCAAGGTTTCTGGGCTAGGGATGATAAAGGGAATCAAACGAACCACCACTCCGATCGATCCACGCTGTCGGAAAGCATTGACCCGATATCGTCCAACGCCTGCTAAACTATATGATAGATCCAATTCGCCGCATTCAGCAAATCGTTTGGCTTGTTGGTCATTCATAAGGGATTGGGCAAAGGTTTTTAAATCAGTCTGAGAAAGTTTTTCCGTTTGAAGTTGAACCATTGAGCCATTAATCCGCAAAACGGGAGGACTCTCCGCCGTCAAATGGATATCCGAAGCCTTCTGTTCTCCTGCCAACTGCAAAAATTCTTCAAGTGAAAGCATCTCTTTTTCTCTCCTCTTACCCTTCGATTCCAGAAACAGCATGTAGTACTTCCTCCACTGTCGTAACCCCTTGGATCACCTTTAACAGCCCATCTTCAAAAACTGTGAGCATTCCTGAAACCATCGCCTGTTGCTCAATGTCCCTAGAATTCTGTCGAGAAAGTACAAGTTCCTTGATCTCTTGGTTATAGCGTAAATACTCATGAATCCCAATCCGGCCTCGAAACCCAGTACCAAGACATTCTGGACATCCGTTAGAGCGATAAAGCAGGGTAATAGATGCTGGTAATCGGAGTGCTCTTTTCTCTGCTGCAGATACTGGGTAGGTCGTCTTGCAGTATTCACACAATCGACGAACCAAGCGTTGGGACAAAACTCCACCCACAGCAGACGCCAGCAGGTAGGGTTCTATTCCCATATCCATCAGTCGATCCAACGCCTCTGCGGCTGTATTGGTATGAAGCGTCGATAATACTAAATGTCCTGTGAGGGAAGCCGTGATGGCAATTCTGGCGGTTTCTTCGTCGCGAATTTCTCCGATCATGATCACATCCGGGTCTTGCCGCAAGATATGCCGCAATCCTACCGCAAAACTAAGACCTGCTGGAAGATTGACTTGAACCTGATTGACCCCTGCCAGTTGATATTCTACAGGCTCTTCGATTGAAATAATGTTTTGCTCCTCGGCATTCAGTTCTCTGAGCAGGGCATAAAGTGTGGTAGTTTTACCGCTACCTGTTGGCCCTACAACCAAGATTAAACCGTTGGCGCGTTTTAGGAGAACCTGCATCCCTGATTCAACCTCTGAACGCATTCCTAAGCCATTGAGTGGTCGCTGAGCCATCTCGGGGTCCAGAATACGCATCACAACTTTTTCTCCATAAACAATTGGCATTGAGGACATCCGAACGTCGACACGCCGAGGCCCAGCACTAAACGTCATTCGTCCGTCCTGAGGAATTCGGCGTTCCGCGACATCCATTTGCGCCATGACTTTTAAACACGAGATAATACTCCGCGCAACGTTCGTCGCCAGGACATGCTTTCTCATGAGTTTACCGTCTATGCGATAGCGCACCACAAAATCATTTTTGCGAGGTTCCCAATGAATATCGCTCACCCCTTGCGAAACTGCCTCCTGCAACACAGAACGCACCAGTTTAAGGATAGGCGCATCTTCCTCCTGCGAATCAAGCTCGTTAGACTTGATCACCCCAACAGCCTGGTTTTCGAAGGTTAGGTCCGTAAGATGGGCAACCGATTGCTCCACCGTTAAATACTGTCGAATTGCGGTTTGGATTTCTTCCATCATTGCAAAGACCGGCTCAATCTCTAACCCCGTGAACATCCGGACATCCCGGAGAGCACGTTCATGGGTGGGGTCTAACATGGCAACTCTTAAGATCCCCGCTCGTCGTTCAAAAGGGATAAGGGTATAGCGACGCGCCATTTCTTCAGGAATTAACCCCGCAACCTCTGGGTCAATAGTGACTTGAGTCAGAGAAATTTCAGGGATACCCAGATATCTGCGGACGGCTTCCGCCAACCTCGCTTTGGAAAATACACCCATCCTCACCAGAACCTCACCGATCGGTTCTCCACTTTCCAGCGTAACTTTTAATCCGCTCGCCAATTCCTTAGCATCTAAATAGCTACCTGCGAGTAAAAACTGACCAAATTCATAATGTTTCTTCATTCTTATTGATGGAGCTCCTGATAGCTCTTCATGACCCACTTTCCTGCATCTAACTCAAGTATTTCCTCAATTTTTCGAACGGCTAATCCAGAATGTCCCTCCGAAGTCACAATATATCCTCCTTCACTCACCTCAATTACGACATCAACACTCCCTGTCGCTAATGATAAGCTCCCCCGCCGCAGTTCGGAGTTAGCCAGCAGATGGCCTTTCGCCCACTCGATTCCCCCTTCAGCCACGTAAAGGGCCTGCCTACTTTGGGCGACACGTCTTACCATTCGGTTCTCTACACTAGCCTTCAGATACCCTTCCATTCCCAGTCCCGAAAACGTCATCAATAGAATAAGGATGAGAAGACTCACATAGCCCGTTGCCGAATGACGGTTCGCCACAACACATCGTTTCCGTCGACACTTGCTTGCAAAAATATCTCCCACAACCCAGGTTCCTCCTCCGTACATTTCCACTTCAATATATAGCTTGCCAACGGCTGCGAACTGCCTAAGTGTCTCCAATAAAGGTCTTTCGTCTTATCCCCATCCAAGTCATTGATGAAATAAGAGTCAAGCGTAGGTACTTGGTTAACATCATCCATCATCGGCAACACCATTAATGTTTCAGAATCATCGACCCATTCCACGGTTTTAGCCATACGAATCGCATCGGAGACGGTTTTCCCGGCCGTCATAATGGAGTAGTGTGCCTCCAAATGATTTTTAAGGGCACGTGCCTCCCGCCATTGAGCCGTCAATAAGCGCATTGAAATCATTATCAAAATCCCCGAAATTACTAAAGCCAATAAAACTTCTAGGAGAGTCAAGCCATATTCCGAATAATCCCCCTCTTTATTCCACCACATAAAGGCTCTCCAGTTTGTATTGATAAGGGTTTCCCCCTTCAATCCAACGCACCTCTATGCTGACTCTCAAAAGTTCTGGAATATCTCCCCACTGAGAATAAATCTGCCAGTGAAATTTCCCTTCGTGTCCTTCCACCGTTCCTCCCGGTATACAAGCTCGTGTGCTGATATTCTCACGCCAAACATGGGCCGCCAACCGCTCCATTTTTTCCTGGGCAAGATTAGCTCCCTCCATGAGGTCTGCAGCTTGCCGTGCTTCGTAAACTGCGCCCTCTGTTAATCCATAGAGCACAGCAAACCCTAAGGAAATAAGCAATACGGCCAGCAACACATCAAACAACACATATCCTGGCGAGGACTTAATTTTGTACGTCATCATCCCTCCTTAATGTTTCTGCTTGCGTCTTTATCCTTTCCTCTTGTAGGGGCACAATGCTTCGCGCCCCTAATCTTATGTCTTAGGCCGCTCCTTTTAGTTCACCTGACCAAAAGCATCAATCTGATAAACTTGAGTAGGCTTAAAGGGATTTATAGGGATTTCATTCACATAAGGACCTCGCCATCCACTCACACCCATCGGGGAGAGAACCAAATCCTCAACTCTTAGCGGATAAGTTCCAACATCAACCCGGTAAAGTTGGATAGCTCCTTCAAGTCTTTCTTTGTTCGCTAGGTCTACACGAGTGTAAACCTGATTGGTCGCTGAACCAAAATGGGACGTCGCCAAGGCCAGAATAAGCCCCATTAGAAAAAGAACCAGCAGAAGTTCCCATAACGTAAAACCAGCTTGCCAATTTTCTTCTTTTAGCCAACTCTTACTCCAACTTACAATAATCTTCACCACCATGTCTGAAG
>DATMYU010000113.1:0-3846 GCA_035560775.1 Desulfosporosinus sp. | reverse complement strand
ACTACGTTTAATTTACATGGATCAAGCTCACTTAAAGAGTGTTTGCAACCCCTTAATCTAAATTCTTTTTAAACTTCTTAGCTGCGATCGCCAACAAAATAATTGCAAAAGCACATAACGTCAGGGTGTCCTGCCAAAGGTACTCAATCCCCACCCCTTTGAGAAAGATTCCCCGCACAATTTCCAGAAAATACGTCAATGGTAATAACCCCCCCATGATCACTAACAGCTTAGGCATTGTTTCCCGAGGGAAGATAAAACCCGACAAAAGTATGGATGGCAAGATCAAGATGAAGGTCATTTGCATTGCTTGGAGCTGAGTCTTAGCGACACTGGAAATCAAGAGGCCAATCGCTAAAATAGTAAACAAAAAAACAGTCGATAAAAGGACAAGAAGTGGAATGCTCCCTATCGGTACAACTCCGAACCAGAAAATCCCTGTCGCCAGAATCAAGGTCAGGGATACAAATCCGATAAACACGAAGGGTAAAAGCTTACCCAGCAACAATTCCAGGGAACGAATAGGGGTCACGATCAATTGCTCCATGGTGCCGCGTTCTTTTTCTCGCACTATGGCAAACGACGTCAACATGGCAATCACATTTTGCAGAATCAAACCAATTAGAGCCGGAATATTAAAGACCTTTGATTTCATGTCCGGGTTGTACCAGACCCTGGTCTCAATATTGAGCGAAGTGCTCATACCCGTCGCCGTACCCATGGCGTCAAGGCGTTCACTCTGAAGCTGCAACGATTTATCCAGCCCAAGCATTTGAAACGCGGACATAACCGCTCGGGCTACGGTTGGATCGGATCCGTCGACCAATACCTGAACGCTTGCCTGTTTGTCCCCTCGTAAATTTTTACCGAAATCCGGAGGAATGATAACCGCTGCCCGAGCTTTACCGCTGTCTAAATAATCTTCGATCTGCGTATAGCCCTGGACGAAATTATCGGGATTCAAGTATTGGGTATTACGCACAGACGTAATAAAATCCCGACTATCGGCCGTTTGCGATTGATCCCAAACAACTGCGGGAAGGTGCTCAACATCCGTATTCACGGCATAACCAAACAAGAGGAGCATCCCAATTGGCATGGCAACTGCCATGACTAAACTGGCGCGGTCACGGCGGATATGGATGAACTCCTTTTTTAAGACAGCCATAAAACGCGTCCAAGAAAATCGTTGCATTAGCTCCGACCTCCTTTTTTAATCATACGATTGCGAGGGTCATCCGAGACTTCATGTTCGACGTAATAGATGAAGAGATCGTCCAAGTTATCTTTGGCTTCTCTTTTTTTCATATCCTCCGGTGAGCCAACAGCGATTAAGCGCCCGTAAAAGACAAAACCCAAGTAATCGCAGGTGGCCGCTTCATCCATGTAGTGGGTGCTCACCAAAACGGTCATCCCTTCTTTGGACAACTGATGGATCAGATCCCAGAAAACCCGCCTCGAGACTGGATCCACTCCAGCCGTCGGTTCATCCAGAATAAGCAATTGTGGGTTATGCAGTAAAGCGCAAGCTAAGGCCACTCGTTGCTTCCAGCCACCCGAGAGAGAAGAGACCAACTGGGACGTTCGTTCGCTCAAACCGATTCGTTCAATAACCCGCGTTTTTTCAGTTCGAGCTATTTTCCCGCGTAGACTATAAACCCCAGCATAGAAATTTAGATTTTCACCGACGGTTAGATCGTCATAGAGGCTAAATTTTTGGGACATATATCCGATTCGCTGTTTGATTTCCTCCGGTTGAGTTAGGACATCATAGCTAAGCACGGTG
The DNA here is from genome assembly GCA_035560775.1 of Desulfosporosinus sp. Lineage (GTDB taxonomy): Bacteria > Bacillota > Desulfitobacteriia > Desulfitobacteriales > Desulfitobacteriaceae > Desulfosporosinus. Next base: position 2,060 of record DATMYU010000113.1, on the reverse strand, counting down.
GCTTGCCCCTCCGTCGGTACTAAAACTCCACACAACATACGGATGATCGTTGTCTTGCCTGCACCGTTCGGTCCGACAAAACCCATAATTGCCCCAGGAGGGAGTTGAAAAGTTACCCCTTGAACTGCCGTATAGGTGCCAAACCGTTTGACCAACCCCTGGCAATCGATGGCCAGATCCATACTCCTCACTCCTCTACTGCAGAGTCACATCTGCAGGCATACCCGCTTTCAACTGGTCTTTACCTTCGGTAATACTAAGTTTAACGGCGTAGACAGTGGTCGTTCGTTCTTCCTTCGTCTGAACGTTTTTGGGCGTGAATTCCGCCTGGTTACTAAGATACTGAATTTGTCCTTTGAACGTTTTTCCAGGGTAAGAATCCACCGCGATCAACGCAGTACCACCCACTTTTACCTGGCTCAACTTGGCTTCCGGAATATATATCTTAATCCACAAATCATTAGGATCCAGGATCGTGACCAACGTTGTACCCGGGTTGACTACTTGACCTAGCTCTATATGCTGGTAGAGAACCTGACCGCCGGCTGGACTCTTAATGATTAGTTTGCTTAAACTGAGTTCCGCTGCTTTAACAGACTGAGCCGTGACATCAACGGCTGCTTGCTGGGCTTGTATCGTTGGTTGTGTATTACCTGCTTGAGCTTGTTCTAGGCTAGCCTGAGCAGCATTAACGCTGGCTTGAGCTCCCTCATACTGGGCTTTGAGAGTGTCGAGTTTGTTTTGCTGGGTATCCAGAATCTGTTGACTAATAGCACCGGCGTCGTAGAGCTTTTGATCATTCGCGAGATTATTCTCTTCGAACTGAAGATTCTGCGCCAGACCCTCTGCATTAGCGTTAGCCTGGCTCAACACTTCCTTTAGACGTCGGATCTCCTCCGCCCGCGCCCCTCCCAAAAGATCATTGAGCTTAGCTTGGGCCTGAATCTGTTGGTTCTTCGCGGTATCCAGGGAAATTTTAGCCTGACTGTCGTCAAGCTTGGCAATAAGGTCACCCGCTTTGATGACCTGTCCTTCATGAACCTGCAGATCGACGATCCTGCCTCCGAGCTCTGGCTGAACAGGAAGTTCAGTTCCTTCAATCGTACCAGAATAAGTGTTGGTATCAGCTGGGCGATTGAAATACTTAGTACCCCAGACCGACAGGGTAATAAGGGCAAGAAGAACCACAACGCCAATAACAATAGATATAATTCTCCTTCTCACGGCTTCTCCTCCTATTCCTCTTCTCGTGGTTCGTGGCACGTGATTCCCAGTACGTATCGAAGATCTAACCTAGTGTCGTGATTCTTGATTCGGAGTTTGAACATCAAATCTCTAGCATCTAACATCACTTTGGACGCCCTTTAGAAAAATGTCTACGATCAATTTGAGTTCTTCTCGATTCTCCTTGCCTTCTTCACGTTCCGGGAACAAGGTACGAGACATAAGATAAGCGGCAAATGAGCCTACAATAGTACGCATCATTGTCCAGACATCTAGGTCATCACGTAGCTCCCCTTTGCTTTGACGCTGTTGCAAAAAAGCTAACATGGACTCCTGAACTTGTCTCACCACATTGTTAAGTAAAACATCCCTCAGTTCGGGGTGAAAATTGGCTTCAATCATAACGATACGAAGTATAGGCCATAGAGCAGTAAGATGTTTTTGACGATCTTCAATAATGAGCAGGAGTACGTCTTCAATAGGCAAATTATCATATTGCATCAAAAGATCATACAGGGAGTCTTTCGCTCCTGGACCAATAAAATTTTGCATCAAGGGAATTAACGTCGCCAACAAAATCTCTTTCTTGGTTTTAAAGTGCCGAAAGATAGTTCCTTCCGCTATTCCGGCCACACGGGCAATCTCGCTGGTGGTGGATGCACTGTATCCTTTCTCGGTGAAAACTGTAAGAGCAGCTTTAAGTATTTTCCACTGTTTGTCCGTTAATTCCCCGAATAAATGTTCATCAGCTGCCCAAGGATGTTGGGAAAAGGGTATTTTGTCTGACATTAATTAATCCCTCATTTAACAGGTTTTTTAAAGCATCTATCGAAGCT
>DATMYU010000112.1:0-6750 GCA_035560775.1 Desulfosporosinus sp. | reverse complement strand
CAATAATAATTACCTCAGATCCTACTTTTTTAATAGTATGCCAAGGTATCACCAACGTTTCGCGTTCTCTTTCTCCCCTTGAACCTGAACCCCAAAAACCTGAAAATCCTCCACGGGAGGTTAGAATAATCGCTTCAACAGCTCCGTTTAAGGAGATATCAAGATCAGCATCGCCCACTAAACCTAGTTTCGCTCCATTATGTAGATTGATAATTTCTTTGCCAGCGAGATCACTTAATAGCATCCCATTCCCTCCCCTATTTCCGCAGTCTCATCCATGCATTCAATACAAAAGGTTGTAAAATAGCTAGTATCAAGGAAATGACAGCAAGTGGTTCAACCCAAAAAATTGAATTACTCCACCAATTTTCGGGGATTTTCAGAAAAGAGAATAAAAGCTCCATTGAGAGGTAGATCCCCCCTGCAGTGCCTACCAATTGACTTAATGCCGTGGCCAACTGATTTGATTTTGATGTAGACTGAGATCGCCACATCAACCTATACTTTCGTTCACGTACGGAAATGACAATACCGATGACCAACAACATAAGCCCAATGGCTTGCATTTTCACTCCCCCTCATGGGGATTGTATGTACAAACAAACTTCTATAGAACAAAAGAATCAGAAAGGTTATCATTTAACCCTTCTGATTCTTGGTAAGGACAATAATTGTGTCCCTACATTCCCGTCGAACCAAATCCTCCGGTCCCTCGAGTTGTATTCTGAAGCTCGGAAACCTCTTCAAATAAGGCATGAAAAACCGGCATGAAGAGCATCTGGGCTATTCGATCCCCAGGCTTAATTGTAACAGGCTGAGATCCCAGGTTTTGCATCAATACTTGAATTTCCCCGCGATAATCGGAGTCAATCACACCCACGCCATTCGTCAACCCAATCCCAGAGCGACTAGCTAGGCCGCTTCGCGCAAAAACAAGTGCGACCATATTCTGACTAGGAAGCTCAATTGCTAAACCAGTCGGAATCTTAACATTTTCTCCCGGCTTGACTGTCAATGGTTCTATAAGATCCGCACAGAGATCGACACCAGCCGAAGCAGCAGTAGCATATGAAGGAAGGGCCAAGGAATTGTTAGGCATTCTTTTTATTTTCACATTGATGAGAGAATCCGACACCTAAAAATCCTCCTTGTGTAGGGCACGATGCATCGTGCCCCTACTAAATATTCGATATTCGAACTTAGAACCTCGACTTTGTCCCTACCAGCCAGTTTGGTCCAATAAATCGGATAATACAACGTCATGCCCAGCTGGACCTAGTGTCATTATACTGATTTTTGCTCTTTGCCAAAGGCGCCCAATCAAGCGCGAAACGTCTTCCAATGTCACTTTTTCGAGTTTCTCAATCACTTCCTCCGGTAAGAGCACACGATTATAAGTGAGTTCTGTCTTACCCAAGCGACTCATCCTACTGCTAACTGATTCCAGTCCAAGATAAAGACCACCCTTAATTTGCGCTTTTGTCCTCTCTAATTCTCCAGCAGTAATTCCCTTTTTCTTCATATCCATTAACTCTTCTAAAATACATTTAATAACTTCCTTGGTATTTTTCGGACTCGTTCCCGCATAAATCGCAAATAAACCAGTATCTACATAAGTGGAGTGATACGAATACACTGAATAGGCCAAGCCACGCTGTTCACGTATTTCCTGAAATAACCTGGAGCTTAAGCCTCCGCCTAAAATATTATTAAAAACGTGCATTGCATAAATATCATCATCATCTTGGCCAAGGCCTGGTACTCCCAAGAGGATGTGCATTTGTTCCGTATCTTTCTTTTGGTAATGTTCAACGGTCTGGCCAGTGGGCGTTCCTTCGAGTACACGACGTCCACCCCTCTTAAACGTGCCAAATTGATCAGATAGTTTGGCAACAATGTCCTCGTGCTTTATTTTACCGGCCACTGCAATGACGACATTATCTGGTGCATAATGTTCTGAGAGGAAATTCATGATCTTTTCTCGACTTAAACCCCTTATACTCTCCTCAGTTCCTAGAATTGGCATACCTAAAGGATGCTCATTCCACACACGTTCTGAAAAGACATCGTGGATCAACTCATCAGGCGAATCCTCATACATCTTTATCTCTTCAATGACCACATTCTTTTCCTTTTCGATTTCCTTTTCATCAAACAGAGAATGAAAGAACATATCACTTAACACGTCAATCGCGAGATCAAGGTCCTCATCCAGGACTTTAGCATAGTAACAGGTGTATTCTTTCGTCGTAAAAGCGTTTAACTGACCACCTACGGCTTCTAAGGATTCCGCTAAAACTCGTGCTGTTCGGTGCTCCGTACCCTTAAAGAACATATGCTCCATAAAATGAGAAATTCCCTTATATCCATCAAGTTCATCCCGAGAACCTGCTCCCACCCAAATCCCAAAAGCCGCCGAACGCACATGTTCAATTTCTTCAGTAATAATTCTAACCCCGTTAGGCAATACCGTTTTTTGATACAATAAGTTCACTCCCTCTCATTTCCTTCAACACTTGAAAACAAACGTCTTAAGGAACGATTTCCTACGACCTCGTCTTCACTGATCAAAGGAACGCTGTTTAGTTTTCGTTCCCCCAACCAAACTTCTAAACGTCCCAACCGCTCTCCTGCTCGAACTGGCAGATTCGTAGTTTTTTCCCACACAACACGGGTTTGAAGTTTCTTACGTTCCACTTTAGAAAGGCTGACATCGATTGGCGCATCGATAAACACGGGGACTGACTTTGTTATACTTGGAAATTGGGCGATGACCTGACCGACATTAGCAAGACGAACGGTTTCTGTATTTTCAAAGCCCCACTCCAATACTTTCTTAGCATCTCCAAACCGATCGGGAGCGTTGAGAAGCACCACCAACAGCTGACGGCCTCCCTTAGTTGCAGATGCAACAAGGCATTTTCCTGCCGCAGTCGTCGTCCCCGTTTTTACGCCGTCCGCATACGAATAGTTCCATAATAATTTATTCGTGTTCCTTACATCCATGAGTACGTCAGGCTCTAAAAAATGAATTTCTGTTTCCTTTTGACGAGTAATTGATGCAAACTGGGGAATTTGTAAACCATGGCGAGCCATTAAGGCCAGATCATAGGCTGTGGTATAATGCTCCTTACGTGGTAAGCCATTTGTATTCTCGAAGTGGGTATTTTGCGCTCCTAGAGCGAAAGCTTTCCGATTCATCAGTTTGATAAACTGTTCCTCAGTTCCCGCGATGTGCTCGGCGATAGCTACGCAGGCATCATTCCCCGATCGGATCAAAGCTCCAGTAATGAGCTCGTAGAGAGTAATCTTTTCTCCCGGATCAAGATGTAGGGTTGCTTCGCCGACGGCTGCCGCTTTCGGACTGACAGTTACAACTTCATCCGACCGCCCTAGCTCAAAACCTAAAATAGCGGTCATTATCTTAGTCGTACTTGCCGGAGGGCGACGCTTCTGCGCCTGTTTATCAAAAAGCACATCACCCGTTGCCACATCCATCAGTACTGCAGCCTCAGCAGTAACCGCCAAGGATCCCTGCGCTGTCACACCGGTTTTAGCAGCCTGCTTTTTGACAGGCGCGCTGTAAACAGGGTTCGCCGATAAACTAATACTAATAATACAAAGAAAGACGCAGCACCAAGCTCGCGTCCATTTCTGCCTGATCATCAAACCACCTCATTTTCTAATTCCTCATGAGGTAGTATTTCCGATCTGGTCAAATGTTATTAACCCATCAATAGTTTGTAAAACAAATCCCTCTTGAGTCAATTGGTCGAGAATGACAGGCAAGGCTTTGACTGTATTCTCTTTTGGATGCATCAAGACAATCGCACCGGATTTATTTGGTTTAATTCCAAACTGAATGGCTGGATTAAGAATACGTTTCGCGATAATTTCTGGCGTACTGTCTGCCCGCCAATCGACGGTATCCAATGTCCATAGAATAGTCTGATACCCCAATTCATCTGCTGCTTGTAGTCCTGAAACACCCTTCTCACCATAAGGTGGCGCGTAAAACCGTGTTTTACGTCCAATGATCTCGTTAATAATACTTTCTGTCTTTTTAATTTCTTCCTGATTCGCCCTTACGGAAAGCTGATCGGGATGCGGGTGAGAATAGCCATGATTTTCAATCTGGTGACCTCTGCTTGCCATCAATTTTAACAATTCCGGATGTTTCTTGGCCCAACGCCCGGTAACAAAAAAGGTTGCCTTTATCTTGGCCTTTTCCAAGGCATCCAATATTGGCGGAATATATTCTTCGCCCCAATCCACGTTAATTGTCAAAGCCATGACTTTTTTATCGGTTTTGATCTGTTCTATTGGCTTTGAGACCGTAGCATTCGATACCATAACCCATTTTTCAGTAACGATCCCAACGAACAATAACAGGAAAACCCCAACGAACGAAAATACTCGTCGCGAGATTCTTAAATTAATGAACATCCGAATCTCCCCCCTTCCTTTAACATTTATGCGAAGAGGGGACCTCTCAGACTGATCATCCTTTAGATTATATTGAGGTTGCTATAAAAAGATTAGCGAGGAGTTGAGTTTTGGCTACGTTCGTTTGGCATAGCATCTTTACGAGAAAGATTTAGTCGCCCTTGTTTGTCAATGGCAGTTGCTTTAACCATAATCTCATCCCCGACCTTCACAATGTCTTCCACTTTTTCTACGCGTTCATGAGCCAGTTGAGAAATATGGACTAGCCCTTCTTTACCAGTAAGTCCTAAAACCCCTGGAATGACTTCCACGAAAGCGCCGAAATCCATAACGCGTGTGACTTTACCTTTATAGATCTTACCGACTTCAACTTCTTGAGTTAGGGCTTGGATAATCTTTAAGGCCTGCTCGCCGCCATCCCCACCAACCGACGATATAAAGACGCGACCGTCATCCTCGATATCAATTTTGACTCCCGTTTGCTCCACAATCTTCTTGATTGTTTTCCCGCCAGGTCCAATGACATCACGAATCTTATCTGGATGAATTGACGCTGTGATAATTCTAGGCGCATACGTAGAAAGTTGCGCGCGTGGTTTATCGATGATTTCCACCATTTTACCTAGGATAAATAGTCGTCCTGCTTTGGCTTGGGTTAAGGCTTTCAATAAAATTTCTCTGGATACACCCTTAATTTTTATATCCATCTGCAAAGCGGTGATTCCTTTGCTCGTTCCGGCCACTTTGAAATCCATATCCCCAAAGTGATCTTCCAAACCCTGGATATCCGTAAGGATCGCGATGTTATCTCCTTCTTTGATGAGTCCCATAGCAATACCGGCTACCGGAGCTGTGATAGGAACACCTGCATCCATCATCGAGAGGGTACTTCCGCAAACTGAGGCCATCGAGCTTGAACCATTGGATTCCAAGACCTCGGAGACAAGACGAATCGTATAAGGAAATTCGTTTTCATCCGGTAGAACAGGGAGCAAAGCTCTTTCTGCTAAAGCGCCATGCCCTATATCCCTTCGAGATGGCCCACGCATCATTTTGATTTCCCCAACGCTGTAAGGCGGAAAATTATAGTGATGTATATAACGTTTAGACCTTTCAAGACCTAAACCATCCAAGATTTGTTCATCTCTTGCGGCCCCCAGAGTCGCCACAGTGAGTACTTGAGTTTGACCCCGGGTAAAGAGCCCTGTTCCATGTGTGCGCGGCAGAATTCCAACTTCGACACTGATTGGTCGAACTTCATCCACTGCTCGACCATCTGGCCGAATATGCTCATCCGTGATCAATTTGCGAACGAGCAGATGCATAGTGTCTTCCATCATCGTTTTAATTGCTTTGGTATCTTCTGGGTACTCGGCTTCAAAATGGATCAAGGCTTCTGCTTTCACTTCGTTGATCGCACTTTCTCGAGCTTTCTTCTCTTCGACACGGACTGCCACATCTAATTTATCATAAGTATAGGCTTTAACGGCCTCCACAATCCGATCTTGGATTGTGGTAAGCTTTACTTCGTCTTTCTCCTTAGCTAATCCCAAAGTCAGAGCTTCCTCACGATAGTCAACTATAAATTGAGCAATCTTTTTAATTTCTGCATGTCCAAACATGATCGCTTCCAATATTTGATCCTCAGGCACTTCATGGGCACTGGCCTCCACCATCATAACAGCGTCTACGGTCCCTGCTACCGTAAGTAGCATCCGACTTTGTGCAGATTGCTCAATGGTAGGATTAATAATGTATTCATCTTCAACAAGTCCAACTGTAACAGCAGCAATAGGGCCTTCAAAAGGAACGTTCGATATAGTCAACGCTGCGGACACTGCATTAATTGCTGTGATATCTGTCGCACAGTCTTGATCAACCGACATAACGGCTGCAACTACTTGAACTTCATTGCGAAACCCTTGCGGAAATAACGGACGAATTGGACGATCAATTAAACGAGCAGATAGAGTAGCTTTCTCACTTGCCCTTCCTTCGCGTTTAATAAATCCGCCTGGGATTTTACCTGCGGCATACATACGTTCTTCAAACTCAACGGTCAAGGGAAAGAAATCAATTCCCTCTCGGGGTACACCACTGCATGTAGCAAACGCAGAAACCACGGTATCCCCATAACGGAGAAAAACCGCACCTCCTGCTTGTTTACCAATTTTCCCGGTTTGGAAAGTCATTGTTCTCCCACCAACCGAAAGTGATTTTTCAAGTATTTCCTGTTTCACAATGGAACCTCCTTAAAACTTTTCAATCCTTCTATTCAACTTGTTTTCTCTTCGACATATTATT
>DATMYU010000111.1:0-2973 GCA_035560775.1 Desulfosporosinus sp. | reverse complement strand
AATTATATTCATTCGTAAACACCTTTTCATGTACTAAGGCGGCCGCCTAGGCCTGTGGCTTGGCGCCAGCCAAGTTTTCTTTATATCTATACAGAAAGTATAAGTTTTGGGCAGTATAATTCGGGTGGTATAAGTGCAACTAAGCAGCCGCCGGCGCCTGTGGCTTGGCGCCAGCCAAGTTTTCTTTATACCTATACAGAAGGTATAAGTTTCAGGTAGCATGATTCAGGTGGCATAAGTGCAACTAGGCAGACGCCGACGCCTGCGGCTTGGCGCCAGTCAAGTTTTTCTTTATTAATTGAAATAAAGAAGGTTCTTACATATCCCTTCATTGTTCTCCATAGAGTTCAATGGAGGGGTTTTTTTGATGCAAAAAAGAAGCACGCCGAGACGTTTAGGGCTTTGGATGGGTCAGATGCCCACTGGGCCACACAATGATATTACGGATGTGTCAGGAGTTCGGATGGGCAATGTATCATTAATTCAGGGAGTTGGACCCTTAGTTCCCACTGGAGGGGGTCCTGTTCGAACGGGTGTGACAGCTATTATCCCCAGTCCTCTTAACCTCTATCGTCACCCATGTCGTGCAGGGATCGAGGTTATCAATGGGTTCGGGAAGTCTATCGGTGTTCCCTTTATTCAAGAGATGGGAATCCTTAATTGTCCGATTTTATTAACGAATACACTTAGCGTTAATGACGTGGCTCATGGCGTAATCACGTATCTATTACAGAAAAATCCTGAGATTGGAAATGATGCACGGACCCCGAATGTCGTTGTCCTAGAATGTGATGATTCTTACCTGAACGACATTCGGGGGCGCCATGTGAAGCCGTGGGATGCCATACTTGCGCTTCAACGTGCGTCAGGAGGTCCGATCGAGCAGGGGAACGTTGGGGCTGGGGTTGGAATGTCTTGCTTCCAAATGAAAGGAGGAATCGGGAGTTCTTCACGTCTTGTCTTAGATCAGAGTGGGCGTAGTTATGTTGTAGGGATGCTTGCTCTAGCGAACTTCGGTCTTTTTCGTGATTTTCTCTTAGCCGGTGTTCCAGTTGGATTTCTTTCTGAACAGATAGTAGGGAACATCCCCGGTTCGTTAATTCTTGTGGGGATTACAGATGCACCCCTATCACGCTGGCAATTGCAACAACTCGCCCGGCGAGCTTGTTTGGGAATGGCTCGTACAGGGTCAATCTCAATGACTGGTAGTGGGGACTTCTGTTTAATGGTTAGCACTTATTCAAACGATCGTCACGCTTATTTATCCGACTGGGAGCTGGACGACTTCTTCAGGGCTGTTATAGAAGCCACGGCAGAAAGTATTTGGAACTCCCTGTTTCTCGCCCAAACTATGGAAGGGCGGGATGGGCATATCCGTCACGCACTTCCCATTGAGGAAACCCTTCAACTTGTTCTCAATTGGCATGGAGGGCTAGGATCCCCACAGTTTAATAATACTAGTCAGAAAGTATAACTGACAGTTATATACTTTCTGGAAGGTCCTTTCTCGCCATCACGACGCTTTGCCATCCTTGGCAGCGCTCTAATCTCGAACGTCATGTTCGAGTCATGGCTACAGGGAAACTCGACTATCCTTGACCAGCATATATTCGTATATTACTGCAACTAGGCCGCCGTCGACTGTAGGCTTGGAACCAGCCAAGTTTTCTATAAATGTGTCATGATTTCCACCTATAGTGCGTAAACATGCTTATAGAGAAAAGCTAAGGGAGGTTCATTGTGAGTATTACCTGGAACATGATCTGGGAAGCTCATCCTGACGTATTTATTACTAAGGAATGGAGAGAATACCCAGAAGACAAAAAAAAAGCAAGTCGTCTCCCGCCACAGTTTGCCTATTTTATGGGCAGCGAGGCGACTTTAAGAATTGGCATCATTGCCAGTTCTTCTATTATACGCGAAGAGGAATTTCTTTTGGCCGGTGTATTATGGGGAAATCGACTTAGTAATGGAGTTAAAACCGTTATCTATTTTGTGGCTCCGGATTTTTCATCAGCCTTTTTAAATGGACTCTCTAAAATTGGGGGAACTATCTCCGCAAGGGCAGTTTATTGGCGTGAAAAACTTACGCCTAGCTTATATCTCATACCGGTGGAGCAACAATGCGTTAAGTCGCGTTACGCCTTGGGGGAGGAACGTCCAGATTGGAAGCGTTGGGGACAAACCTTAAATCCTGTCGCTCGGCAACAACTTATGATTGTGAACACGTTCTTTGATCAATTGACAGCTCGCCGGGTCCGTATAGTAATAAAACCTCTGTATATTGCTTATCTTTGGGGAAATTTCGAAATTGCCGAAGTGCGTCGAAAGGGCAAAAAATTTGAACTAAGTAGCAAAGTGAAATGGCTTAAGAGTAGCGAACAAATATTGAAGTGGCAGAAACATGGGTGGGTGGATGCTTCAGGCTCACTTAATTCAGAATTTTGCACAGTCATTCTGAGCATTCTTGACTATCTTGAATCTCTGGAACAAGAAGGTAAACTCAGAATTCAAGATCTTCTTGCTTTGTGGCTTCATCGGGGAGATGACGTTTTAGAATCTCTCTGGGGGAAACCTTGGCCTTGGCCTTGGCTTCCAAAAGAGCGTGGCGAAACTTCAGTGACAGAACTGGAAGAATGGTATTATTTCCAAGGAAATGGACAATTGAATGTCGTTTGCCCAATTTTCGAAAAGCCGCTCGCAAAAGCTACTCGCAGTATCCTTTTGGCAGGTGTTTTGGAAAGAAGCCTGCTTTTAGCACATGCTAAAAATGAGCACGGGGATTCGCTGGTATGGGATGGTCGAGTACATTGGCTTACAACACACGGGATGGAGGAGGAACTTCGGCGTTGGTACTATTGGTTAAATGATGTCAGTAAGTTTCCAATCTTGACGTTACCAGAAAATTGGCGGGATTGCGGAATTTATGAGCTTAACTGTCAAAATATGCTCTTAAACTATTCATTTATGTAG
>DATMYU010000110.1:0-6391 GCA_035560775.1 Desulfosporosinus sp. | reverse complement strand
TAAAATTCTTTAGATAACTAAATTAATAAATATGGAATTGGAGTAATGTTAAATTGTGAAAAAACTCCAATTCCATATTTTAATGAAATCAAGGAAAGTTCCTTCAAAGCCTTGCTATTCCTGGATTTCATGACAAGCTTCACCTAAGAAGTTGGGAGCGGGAGGTATTCTCAATGGACAATGAAAAGCTGCTGAAAACGGGTGACCGATGTATTTACGATGAACCCGCAGCATGTACAGCATGGTGTCCTATTCACATGGATGTAGCAGCGTTTGTGGCAGAGATGGAAAAGGGCGATTTCCATAAAGCCTATAAAATATTAGAGAAACGAATGCCCTTTGCAAGACTGCTTGGTATGATTTGTGACCATCCTTGTGAAAGTGTATGTGTGAGAGAGGCTGTCGGTGGAGCGATAAGGATATCGGAACTGGAGAAGGCAGCAGTAAAGCATGGTTACTCACCTCCTAAAAAAGCACTTCATATTCCTAAGAATGCTAGCAAGGTCGCAGTGATCGGAGGGGGTTTAAGCGGGATTTCTACTGCCTTGGAGCTTAGCAGAAAAGGTTTTAAGGTCACAGTTTATGAAAAGACTGAGAAATTAGGCGGTCGATTATGGGACTATGAAAGTTCAAACCTTGATAAGGCTGTTATCGAAGAAGAACTTCAAATAGTTAGCAAGTTAAATATTGATGTAATTTTAAACAGACATATTAGCCCAATAGATTTAAATGAGATTCTTAACGAGAACAATGCGGTTTTCCTTGGTACAGGCGAATGGGATGAGACTCTGCAAATTAATGCTGAAACGTTTCAAGTACAGTGTTCATCCCTATTTGCAGGGGGGAGGCTTTTATATAAAAATGGCTCTATTATTTTATCGGTAAGTTCAGGCAAGAGAGCAGCAGTTTCCATAGAAAGATATGTTAAGGGAATTTCCTTGACGGCTGTAAGGGAAAGGGAGGGACCCTTTGCAACACCTCTTAAATATGAAGTGGATAATATCGAACCTGCAGCACCAGTTGTAAGGACCACTGACGTATACAGCGAAGATGAGGCAGTAAATGAAGCTGGACGCTGCTTTAAATGCAGGTGCACAAAATGTATTGATTCGTGCAGTCATATGAAGAAGTTCAAGATTAGTCCGAAAGAGTATACAAGGCAAATCATTCATAACGAAGATACATTCATGGGCACACGGTATGCCAATAAAATGATCAATTCCTGCACAATGTGCGGGTTGTGCGCTGAACGATGTCATTTGGACATCAGCATGAAGGACGTAATCCAGGAGACCCGGGAAAGTATGGTAGAAAAGGGCAAAATGCCTCCTTCTGCCCATGATTTTGCGCTGAAAGATATGGAGTTCAGCAACAGCAGCCAGTTTTTTATGCTAAAATCCCCTCCTCCGATTCCGGAAGATCAAATTGAATCAAGAAAAAAAGAATTATTCACCTATCCACGCATTACCTTTTCTAATTACGCTCAGTCTATTTTTAAAGGAGACTCGCCAGGAAAGGAAAAGGTAGATTATCTATTTTATCCTGGATGTCAGCTTTCAGCGTCCTCTCCAGAGTATGTCGAAAAAGCTTATCAATACCTTTTAGCTAAGATAAAAGAAGGTGTAGGAATAATGCTTGGCTGCTGCGGTGCTCCAGCCGACTGGGCAGGTAGACAGGACTTGATGGAGGGTAGTATTGAAAGACTAAGAGACGCCTGGGATAAAATGGGCAAACCTACGTTTATTCTGGCGTGCTCAAGCTGTTGTGGCATCTTTGAAAAATATCTTTCAGATATACCTTATGTATCTTTGTGGGAAATCTTTGAACGGTATGGACTTCCGGAAACTGCCCAAATTGGTAAGAACCATATTTTGAATGTCCATGATGCTTGCGCTACAAGGCATAATAAAAATATTCACGAAGCCTTAAGAAATATCACGCTAAAGCTGGGGTATGAAATACAGGAACTGAACTATTCAAAAGAAAAAACAAAATGCTGCGGATACGGTGGACTTGTCTATTTTGCCAACAGGGAACAGACCAACGATTTTGTAGAAGACCGAATCAAGGAAAGTGATAAAGATTTCTTGGTTTACTGTGCTATGTGTAAAGATTTGTTTGTGGAGGGCGGTAAAAGAACCTATCATATTCTGGACCTGATCTTTGGAGAGAATTTGGCTGAACTAGCGCATAAAAAAATGCCGAATCTTTCACAGCGGCATGCCAACAGGGCCGGTCTGAAAAACAAGCTTTTAAGGGAATTATGGAATGAAGAACCTGAAAAGGAGCTGACCAAAAGAAACGAATTGAATTTGGTAATTCCGCCAGAAATATGGAAGATCATGGAGGAACGATATATTCTCTTTGAGGATATTGAAAAAGTAATCGAACACTCCAGTAGATCGGGAGAGCGCTTTTTCAATTCCGAAGATTCTAGTTATCTAGCTAATTTACGTCTTAAAAATTTAACTTACTGGGTACGGTACGCGGAAAAAGCAGATGGGATTCATATAATAAGCGTTTACAGCCATAGGATGGAAGTTGTGAAGGAGTAGGTCATAAACAATATTTTTGGTTCAGATGGGGTTTTTACCCCACCTGAACCTTAGAAGATGTTATCCAGGAGCTTAGTGCCACTTATCCGACGTCCATGGAGGGACTAGTGTCGCTGTAGCCAAGACTCGAACAAGGATGTTCGAGGTTAGAGCGCCGCCAAGGATGGCAAGGCGCCGTGATGGCGAGAAGCGACCCGCCGCTTGAAGAAGCGGAGGTATTAGGGGCAGTTAGCTATCGGATAAATGGAAAGTGGACAAGAGGGGGTTGATAAGATGGATGATAAAATACAGAATAGAGGCGGTAATATGGAAAATGAAAAAAAGATGAAAGAAATCATATTCGGACATTCTGCTGAAAAGCGGTATTCACTGGCCATTATGCAGGATATCCAAAGGGAGTTCAACTATATTCCGAGGGAAGCGATGGAGACAATTACTGAATATTTATCAATCCCTCTCAGTAAATTATATGGCATGGCAACCTTTTATAAAGCTCTCAGCCTTAAGCCAAAAGGAAAATATGTTATCAAAGTCTGTGATGGAACCGCCTGCCATATAAGATCTTCAATGGTTATTGTATCCGAAATGGAAAAATTATTGGGAATCGAGGTAGGGGGAATAACACCGGACGGACTTTTTTCAATTGAGACGGTCAATTGTCTAGGAGCTTGTGCCCTCGCACCGGTAATGGTTATTAATGGTGAGTATTATGGGAAATTAACAACTCAGGACATAGTCGGAATTATTGAACGTTACAAGGGAGGTGAAGTTCAATGAGTGAGAGAATAGTTAAGGTTTGTTGCGGGACTGGATGTTTAGCTAATGGTAGCAAAAAGGTTTTGGAAGCGTTAAGGGCTGAAATGGAAAAGCGAACGATTGATATTGAAGTGGTTCCCTATGTTAAAGCGACTGGCTGCAACGGACTTTGTGAAAAAGGTCCCATAATTAAAATTTACCCGGACGATATCGCTTATTATCATGTTGGACTGAATGATGTGCAAGAAATCGTTGAAAAAACTATTGTTAATGGAGAAGCAATTGAAAAACTGCTCTATCTTGATCTCAAAACTAAAAAAAGAATCCGTTCCCATAGCGAACCGGATTTCATTAAAAAACAGACTAAAATAGCCCTGCGCAATATTGGAGAAATTGACCCGCATGACATTCATGATTATTTGGCAGTCGGAGGATATCAAGCGTTAAAGAAAGTACTGAATATATCCGGTGATGATATTATTTCTATCATTAAAAAATCAGGTCTTCGAGGTAGAGGCGGCGGAGGATTCCCGACAGGCGTTAAATGGGAAACATGCCAAAAAATCGATCGCTTCCCTAAATATATTATTTGTAACGGTGATGAAGGTGACCCGGGTGCTTTTATGGACAGAAGTATCATGGAAGGAGACCCTCATTCCGTCCTAGAAGGAATGATTATAGCCTCGATTGCCTTGAATTCTCAAAACGGGTATATTTACATTCGTGATGAATATGGTCTAGCTTTGGAAAATATGCATCGTGCTATTGAACAGGCTAAAGAATTCAACTACTTGGGAGATAATATTCTGGGAAGTGAGTACTGCTTTGATATAGAAATTGTTAGGGGAGGCGGAGCTTTCGTATGCGGCGAATCCTCGGCTTTAATGGCTTCCATCGAAGGGAAAGTCGGAGAGCCCAGAGCAAAGTATATCAGATCGGCTGAATACGGCCTCTGGGGTCAGCCAACAGTTTTAAACAACGTTGAGACATGGGCCAATGTCCCGGTGATCCTTGAGAAGGGTAACGAATGGTTTTCAAAAATCGGAAGTCCTAATAATTCAGGTACAAAGGTATTTTCGCTGGTTGGTAAGGTTAAAAATACAGGTTTGGTTGAAGTACCTATGGGGATAACCTTGCAGGAAATGATTTTTGATATTGGTGGCGGTATTGTAGGAGATAAAGAATTTAAGGCTGTCCAGACAGGCGGACCTTCCGGCGGATGCATCCCCAAGGAATTGATGCACTTACCGGTTGACTTCGATACTTTGGAAGCTGCTGGATCAATGATGGGTTCCGGCGGGGTCATCGTAACCGATGAAAGAACCTGTATGGTTGAGTTTGCAAGGTATTATGTTGCCTTTCTAGCAGAAGAATCCTGCGGAAAATGTGTATCCTGCCGTGAAGGGATTCGTCAGATACTAAAAATATTAACAGATATCTGTGCAGGTAAAGGGCAGGAAAGTGATCTGGATTTACTGGCTGTAATATTTGAAACCGTTGAAAAAGCTTCTTTGTGCGGACTTGGGAAGAGTGCCCCAAATCCGGTAAAGAGTACCTTGAGATATTTCAGAGATGAATATCTTGAACACATCAGGGATAAGAGATGCAGAGCAGGTGTTTGTAAAGACTTGACTGAATTTTATATTGATGAAAGTCTTTGCAAGGGATGCGGCTTATGTAAAAAAGGATGCGCAGTCGATGCGATTGATGGCAGTAAAAAACAGCCTCATAGCATAAATCAGTCAAAATGTATTAAATGCGGAAATTGTATCGATATCTGCAAGTTTAAAGCTGTAAAGGTGAGGTGAGGAAAATGGAAAGTGTAACAGTTATCATCAATGGGAAAGAATGTATTGCCCAAAAAGGCGAATTCCTGATCGATGTAGCTAAACGTAACGGCATCGGAATTCCTCATTTATGTCACCATGAGTCACTGAGGGGCTTGGCAACCTGCAGGATCTGTATCGTGGAGGCCATCGAAAACGGAAAGAAGAGAGTGGTAACCTCTTGCGTTTTTCCTGTCATGAGGGATATGGTCGTTGAAACCAATACCGAAGAAATCAAAGGGATGCGAAGGACCTTACTCAGTTTTCTTAAAGCAGAAGCACCGGAAAATGATCAGATTGAGCTAATGATAAAAACCAATGGCGTAGGAGATTACTCCCGCTTTGCAATGAATCACGGAAATGACTGTATCATGTGCGGATTATGTGTTAAAGCTTGTGAAGAATTAGGCTGTAACGCCATTTCAACCATCAACAGAGGAATAACCAAAGAGATTGCTACACCTTATGAAGAGCCTTCAAGTGAATGCATCGGCTGTGGCTCATGTGCTTATGTCTGTCCAACAGGATGCATCAAAATGGAAGAAGGAAGCGGCATCCGCAAAATATGGGGCAAAGAGTTTAAACTGTTAAAATGCAGTGAATGCGGCCACTATATTATGTCAAAAGAGCAATATGAGCATGCTAATCAAAAACTGGAAATTCCAGCAGAACTGATTTGTGAAAATTGTAAAAAGAAGTTAATAGCTAAGAAAATAGTGGAGATATGCTAACCATAAAGTAACTTGAGAACTGAGTATGGGCTGTTAAGGGTACGCACCAACGATCGGTCTGGGCACCTGTTGGATCGGGGGTATTGAAAGTTGTGTCAGTACTGGCTGTGAGCCTGCATCAATGTTCTGGAACTTTGAGACTCCTTCAAGATACTGCGCAGATTTTCGGCTGTTTCGACTGTGGGTAGACTTTGTTCCTGGGTTACCGTTATCTCTTCGTTGGTTGCGTTACCTAACTTAGGCAAAGTGACAAGGACATATGTTTTTGGGAATAAGAAAAGACCCCCGGTGCAGGGATCTTACTAATTATCGTGAATATGTTCTATTTCACTCAACAAGATATCAACATCCGTTACGTGCATTTTTCCAATAACATCCTCTTTCTTAACCGAACCCATAAGTTCTTGCCGCGTAACGTGTATCAATTTAAAACCAAGACCCCATTTTGCCAACTTAGAAGGGGATAGTCATATGGTTGTAGAATAATGTTAAAATTAATAATGATATCTGCTTTTTCATAAAG
>DATMYU010000109.1:0-5580 GCA_035560775.1 Desulfosporosinus sp. | reverse complement strand
ATTTATTTCAATGATTTCTTTAGGAAGCGGGGAGGCTACAACCCTGCGGTAACCTCTTCCCGAATCTTCGATTACTTGAAAGCCTTTTTCCTTCGCAAACTTAAGTTCTTCTTCGTTCATGAAATGGCCAATCGGTTTGGTAGGATTTAGGAACTTAGGATCATCCTCATCCACCCGAACCTGAGTGATTACTGTGGTAATAGATTTTTCTACGCCACGATCCAGCAGTTCTTCTTTCAAAGCATTCTGCAAATCATAGCCTATATATGCCTGGCTCATTGCGACGCAGACTGACAGGGGAGTGAAGGTTGGATGCATTGGATTTGAGCGCCCGTATACATCCATAGCCTCATTAATCATGCCAACCTGTGGCCCGTTCCCGTGGGAAATCACGACGTCGTATCCTTCTTCGATCAAATCAGCAATAGCTTTGGAAGTATTTTTGACTGCGACCATCTGCTCAGGCAGATTGTTACCAAGTGCATTTCCACCTAAGGCAATAACAACTCTTTTTTTCATTATGCTACTTCAGTCCTTTTAATTAGTCATAGGCAAACGTCTTAGTCAAACTTTCTTTGCTTGGCAGCTTTCTCCAAGGTGCTTAAAGTAGCCTGTGGATTTTCAAATTTGCTTAAGAATATCATAGCAGCAATAACATAAGGCTTGTAGCTTGCTTGCTTGTATAGTGGAATACGATATCGATCAAATACGCTGGCATCGACTTCGCCTTCGTCACAGCTTACACCCGTGATATCCGCAGGCAGACAATGCATATAGGTGGCTTTACCATCCTTTGTCAACTTCATCATTTCTTCTGTGCAAGCCCAATCTTTATGGCCTGCATTCTGGGCCAGTAATTCCTTTTCAAGAGCCTTGATCCCATCCGAATCGCCGTTACCATATAATTCCGTGCGTTTTTCCATCGCTACAAAGGGAGCCCAGCTCTTTGGATAAACGATGTCGGCATCTCTGAATGCTTCTTCCATGCTGTTTGTTTTTGTGAAAGATCCTCCTGATTTTGCAGCATTTGCCTTGGCAACTTCTTCCACGTCTGACATGATCTCATATCCTTCAGGATGGGCAAGAACTACGTCCATTCCCATACGAGTCATTAAACCGACAATACCTTGAGGCACAGAAAGCGGCTTTCCGTAGGAAGGTGAGTAAGCCCATGACATGGCAATTTTCTTTCCTTTTAGGTTCTCTATACCACCAAATTCATGAATGATATGCAGCATGTCGGCCATTGCCTGAGTAGGGTGATCTATATCGCACTGGAGATTTACTAGGGTAGGTCTTTGCTCCAAAATTCCATCCTTATTTCCTTGCTTTACAGCCTCGGAAACTTCACGCATGTAAGCATTTCCCTTGCCGATATACATATCGTCACGAATACCAATGACATCTGCCATGAAGGAGATCATATTTGCCGTTTCACGAACTGTTTCGCCATGAGCTATTTGGGATTTCCCTTCATCCAAGTCCTGAACCTCTAGTCCAAGAAGATTACAGGCCGATGTGAAGCTGAAACGGGTACGGGTAGAGTTGTCACGAAATAAAGAAACCCCAAGTCCGCTTTCAAAAACCTTAGTAGAGATGTTGTTTTCTCTCATAAAACGAAGAGCGTCAGCAACAGTAAATAAAGCTTCTAACTCATCATCTGATTTTTCCCAAGTCAGCAAAAAGTCATTGTTATACATTTCTTTAAAATTCAACTTGTTTAATTTTTCCAGGTAATCATTCAATGTTTTCATGAAAAATCTCCTTATTCTATAATCATTTTTAATAGTTGGCAGTATGCAACAGCTCGTGTGTTTCATTAGCATTTTTTGAAACGTGTGCGAAGATTATTCACGCTTCTCCCCCGTCGTCCCGAGCCAGGCGAGGCGTTATTACAAAGAGAGCACTTTAGTGGCGTCGCGTCAAACGGAGGTTAGTGCTGAAGCGTAAAGAAACGTCAACGGGACTTGTCCATGGATGGACTGATGCCGCGGTGCCATGACGATAAGCGGACGAGCTTATCGCCACACTGCAACTCATTACGCATACTCTTGCAGTGTGGATTGGCAAGGAGCGGCGCACATGCAGAAAGCAGAAGGGTTTTGACGTTTTAGCTTCAGCGCTAATCGGAGTAGCGACAGAACGTGTGCGAACGTGTAATCACGCCTCGCCCCTACTTAATTTCTACTAAGTTCTCCGTATCCTTCGGCATCTTATCAGCATAATTCTGAACATAGACACTTGGAACCATCGCATACATGGCCGCACAATCCACAAGTTCTTTTTTCCACGTTCGTTCATTTGGAGCGTGGGCTTGATCTTCATGACCCGGACCAAAACCAATGCAAGGGATTCCGTAGCGTCCCATAATGGAAACGCCGTTTGTGGAGAACGTCCACTTGTCAACCACAGGGTCTTTACCGAATAATCCTTTATAAGCTTCTTCCAATGTAGATGTGACTGGATGTCCTTCCTCAATGAGCCAAGTAGGGAAATAGCATTCTGTCGGATAGACAAGATTAGTATAAGATGGTCTCTCATAAGTGTACATCGTGACTTCGGCACATGCCGCTTTGACCGAAGGGAGATTTTTTATTTGCTGAACAGCAAATTCCCATGATTCTCCTGCCGTCAGGCGACGATCGACGGAAATCCAGCAACTGTCAGCGACTGCACAACGTGATGGGGAAGTATGAAAAATTTCCGAAACCGTCAAACTCCCTTTACCGAGGAAGGGATGGTCGAGAAGGTTTTCATGTAAGCCTCGTAGCTCCGTTAAAATGGGAGCCATTTTGTAAATCGCATTGTCTCCTCGCTCAGGTGCCGAGCCATGGCAGCTGACGCCTTTAGTCAAAACTTTAATTTCCATCCGCCCACGATGTCCTCGATAAATTTTTCCGTCGGTTGGTTCGGTAATCACTACGAATTCAGGTATCAATTTATCTTCTTTAATGATGTACTGCCAGCACAAGCCATCACAATCTTCTTCCTGCACAGAACCTACGACAACCAAAGTATAATCGCCTTCCAAGCCAAGATCCTTGATGATCTTACCGGCATAAACCATCGAAGCCATTCCACCAGTTTGATCAGAAGTGCCGCGACCTACAATGATCTCATCATCTTCAAACCCTTTATACGGGTCATACTCCCAATTTTCCAGGCTGCCAACGCCCACAGTATCGATGTGCGCATCCATGGCAATCAGATGTTTGCCATGACCCATATAACCTAAGATATTCCCCATTGGGTCAATCTCCACTTTGTCGAATCCTACTTTTTCCATTTCTTCCTTGATGCGAAGGACAACTAGCTTCTCGTCACTACTTTCGCTAGGAATAGCGATAAGATCCCGTAAAAACTTACTCATTTCTGGCTCATATTTCTTGGCCAGGTCAAGAACTTTTGCAAAGTTAGTATCCAAAACAAAATTCCCCTTTCGACTACACTTGTTTTATTAACGATAATCATAAAGTCTGCATGATTTAGTATGATCGTTCAGGTATTAGTTAATGCAAGAACAATGCCAATTGCTCTAAATGCTTAGAAACATTCTGTAGTCTCATTAAATTAGCGTCTCCCCCTTAAGTCTCGTCCTTAAGTCCATCCGCTTAATTTTCTGTTACAGTCTCAAATTGAGACAGAGATTGACTTAAATTGGCCAATTGATCTCTCTGAAAACAGTGCCGATTCGACATTCTATGCGCTCAATCTCATTTTGATACAAAAATCTAGTTTTGATACACAGTTTCCAAGCTATTTAAGACTATTTAGCCTTTTCTAACTTGGAAACTGATTAAGTCTAATTTGATAGTCTTTAATCTTCCGATAGAGGGTAGCTCGGCTAATCCCCAGTAATTTGGCCGCATCATCCTTATGCCCCTCACCATCGACAAACGTTAAGGCCTTCAGGATCGTTTCCCGTTCCAACTTTTTCAGGTTAAGAGATGAGTTTTGAGATTCCGGTTGAAGACTTGTCTTAATTCGTTGTGGCAAAATGTCGGCAGTGATTTCTCCTCCTGCCACCATTGTAACGCAGTATTCAACCACATTACCGAGTTCGCGGACATTCCCTGGCCATTTATAGTTAGCCAGAATATCTATCGTTTCCTGGGTAATTCCGCTCACCGACCTATCGGTTACCGTAGAGTAATAATCCAGATAGAATTGAACCAAAATCGGCACATCCTCCAAGCGATCACGAAGCGGTGGAATCATTAAAGGAATAACATTTAAACGATAATAGAGATCTTCCCTAAACTCTCCCGTTTTTACCATTTCATCTAAATCTCGATGGGTTGCGGTGATGATCCGAACATCTAGGGGGATAGAACGGGTACCGCCAACGCGTTCAACCCGCCTTTCTTGCAGGACTCTTAGGATTTTGACTTGTAAGTGCAGAGGCATGTCCCCTATTTCGTCTAAAAAAATCGTCCCATTGTGCGCAAGCTCAAACTTTCCCAGTTTGCCGCCCCGCCTGGCCCCCGTAAACGACCCTTCCTCATATCCGAATAATTCACTTTCCAGTAGATTTTCTGGAATTGCGCCGCAATTTATGGCAATAAAGGCATTTCCTTTTCGCTTGCTGCTCTGGTGAATCGCCCTAGCTAACAGCTCTTTTCCTGTGCCGCTTTCTCCTTGGATCAAGAGCGTTGCCTGACTCGGGGCCACGTGCAAGGCCATCGCTTTCAGCGCGCTCATTTTAGGAGAATCGCCAATAATCTGGGAAAAATGCGTTTCGATCTCACTGACAGTTGCCTCTTTGACCAGTTTCTTAATTTGCTTAATATCTTTTACAGAGATTACCGCGCCTTCGATGACCCCATTATTTTTAATAGGAACAACATCACAATAAAGTTGTGTGGCAACCCTCTTCCCTTGGATCGGACCCGAAAACGTTTCGCCACGTTCCACGGCAGACCATAGCCTCTTGTCATCTAACAACTGATACAAAACCAGTTCTTGCAAGGCACCGATGTCCAGCAATTTGGCTGCTAACGTATTATAATGTGTGACTTGTTGCTGATCATTAATCAGTAATATCCCGTCATGCAAAAGATTCAACACCGTGAGCAGTTGGCTCGTGAGTAATCCCGATTCATGATTTTGCTGGTTTTCAACGACCTTCCCCACAAGGAGTTCGGCCATTTTTTCCAAGAAGAGGAGAAGGGATTGTTTATTGTCCATTAGACGCTTGGTTTGCTCTTCATCAAAGCTCACTAAACCAATAACCCCAATGATTTGATCGTCGACCCGAATAGGAATGGCAACTTCTGCATACTCCAAACAGTTTCCACGACTGGGACACGGCAGACAAAGTTCATTATAGCCTGGATTGTCTATGATTACTGATACTCCCGTTCTCATTACATGACGATACACAAAACCATCGTCCATTGGACCACCGCATCGGCTCTTATACTTTCCGGTACCTGCAACCCGTATAAGATCGGCATCCGCTATCTCAACTTCAATTTTCAGTGCTGCTGCAATCGCATCTGCAGTCTGTTGTACTGTACTCTTAATGTCGCTCAGATGATACATGCACTACCCCTTATATCAGTTTACTCTAAATTATAT
>DATMYU010000108.1:0-7636 GCA_035560775.1 Desulfosporosinus sp. | reverse complement strand
AACGAAAGGGGTAATAAAATAATGAAAATTTTTGGAGAAAACGTCTTCAACGAAACTGTAATGAGAGAACGTTTACCTAAAGCAACATACAAATCTTTGCGTAAAACGATCGAGGGGGGACTTGCTCTTGATCCCGCGGTCGCTGAAATAGTCGCCAATGCTATGAAGGATTGGGCCATTGAAAAAGGAGCGACACATTTTACTCACTGGTTCCAGCCTTTGACCGGTATCACGGCTGAGAAACACGATTCCTTTATCTCACCCACGAATCATGGCCTGGTGGCTATGGAGTTTTCCGGTAAGGAACTGATTCAAGGCGAGCCCGACGCCTCCTCCTTCCCCAGTGGCGGCATTCGCGCGACCTTTGAAGCGAGAGGCTATACAGCTTGGGACTGCACCTCCCCTGCTTTTCTGAAAGAAGATGCTGGCACCTTAACGTTATGCATCCCCACAGCCTTCTGCTCTTACACCGGAGAAGCACTCGACAAGAAAACCCCGCTTTTACGCTCCATGGAAGTGCTCTCTCAGCAAGCACTACGCCTGTTGAAACTCTTTGGTAATACTTCCACTAAGCGAGTCTCGAGCACCGTTGGAGCGGAGCAAGAGTATTTTCTTGTCGACAAGAAATTCTTTGACAAACGAATTGACCTCATGCTCACTGGTCGGACCCTCTTTGGGACCATGGCTCCCAAGGGCCAAGAACTGGACGATCATTACTTTGGAAGCCTCAAAACACGAGTAGCCTCTTTCATGCATGATTTAAACGTCGAATTGTGGAAGCTCGGTGTCCTTGCCAAAACCCAACATAACGAAGTGGCCCCTACGCAGTTTGAGCTGGCACCCATATACGTGACTACAAACATTGCCACAGACCACAACCAACTAGTTATGGACAGCATGAAGAAAGTAGCCCTCCGACATGATATGGTTTGTTTGCTTCACGAAAAACCGTATGCTGGAATCAACGGTTCCGGCAAACACAACAATTGGTCTATGTCAACGGACGATGGGCAGAACCTCCTCGAGCCTGGCCAAACTCCACATGAAAATTTCCAATTCTTAGCGGTAATCTGTGCGATAGTTAAAGCAGTTGATGATTATTCGGAGTTACTCCGCTTTTCAGCTGCCAACCCTGGCAATGACCACCGTCTTGGTGCGAACGAAGCCCCACCTGCTATTATCTCCATCTTTCTTGGTGACCAACTCACCGATATTTTTAATCAACTACAAAATGGTGGACTCATTCGCTCCCTCCAAGGAGAGAAACTGGCCAGCGGCGTAAAAACCTTACCCGCCTTCCGCAAAGACTCGACCGATCGCAATCGAACCTCTCCCTTTGCCTTTACCGGAAATAAATTCGAATTCAGAATGGTTGCTTCATCACAATCCATCTCTGGACCCAACGTAGTTCTAAATCTAATTATAGGTGAGGTCCTCTCTCAATTCTCGGATCGTCTGGAAAAAGCAGCAGACTTTGATCAAGAACTTCAAGCAATCCTCAAGGAAACCGCCACAAACCACAAAAGAATCCTCTTTGATGGCGACGGTTATTCGGAGGAGTGGGTTGAAGAAGCAACTAAACGCGGGCTACCTAATATCACCTCAACGGTTGAATCCGCTCTTGTACTTCTTCGCGAGTCCACCGTTAAATTATATGAAAAACATAAAGTATTGAGCCGGACCGAGCTGGAATCCCGCTATGAGATTGCCCTAGAACAGTATTCCAAACAGATTAATATTGAGGCCCTAACCATGATCAATATGGCTAAAAATCTAATTGTCCCAGCGGCTGTCAAATATTCTACTCAATTAGCTACATCCATCAATGCGATCAAATCAGCCTCCAGCGCCGTAGATGTTTCGGTACAAGAAGAGCTCCTCAAAGAGGTCTGCTCTACCCTTGTTTCCTTTAATGCAAAATTGAGTACTCTTGAGAAGAGTACTCAAGAAGCCACTGCTCTGACAGACGATGTCTATGCCCAAAGCGTCTTCTATCGAGATGTTGTTTTCACCGCTATGAAAGCCCTCCGGATTGATGGAGACCACCTGGAAACAATGGTTGACGCCGAACTTTGGCCTCTTCCCACCTATGCCCAAATGTTATTTATGCTTTAAGAACGATCTTCAACGATCTTCTTTGAACCAATAGTTACAAGGGGCTGCCTCAAAATAGAAATGAAATTTCTATGAAGAGGCAGTCCCTTTTCTTCGTAAAAATGCTTAATTTTAAAAGGGCTTATAGAAGATTTTCATCCTCCACAAGCCCTAAATTGCGATTATACGCTCACTGTTACGCCTTTTTCACTTTACTCTCCGGAGGTTTAATACCTAAGATTGGAGCGGAGTGGTCTTTTCCTAAGAAGAAATTAGACCAAGAGGATGTCTGATAAAAATCCCAATTGGCGGGTGGCACCGGGGCAACATCTAATGATGCTTCTTCCCCATATTTCTTCAGTCTCGCATACGCTCTGACCCAAACACATTTTCTTTCATTAGGGTAAACCTCACACCAGCCGTTAAAACTCCCCCCACATGCTCCGTTGCGTTGATTTTTAGGGCATTGAGACATTGGACACAGATAGGCCAGGTCCAGCATGGCACAGTCTCCACAATCCTTGCAATCCAACATTACAACTTTAGCAAGATGCTCCACTGCGTGCAGTCCCTTTTCAGTTTTTTTCTTGCCCTCTGCCGCATGATACATGCTACGCATCACGGGGAACAACTTCTTGTTTGGTGTGAACAAGAGAGCGTGCATTCCCCTCATCATCGTATACATTCCTCCCGCTGGAGCATCTAAGGGACGATTTGCGCGACTTGCGAGTCGATCCGTATTCAGACCTGTTTTTTCATCTTTTTCAAAGTAGTAGAATCCGTCCGGCTGAGGATAATCAAATTCCTTGACCAGATCGAGCCAGTTCGGACTAAGTTCTTCCCCCTTGTCAAGGATGTATTCCAATTGTTCGTATTTAAGGTTGTGCCCTCCAATATGAACTCCGGCGCAGCCTATGCCTTTCAAGATCGCGTATAATTTGGCTGCCCTCAACATCCTTTGACCGAGCCCTTTGTCTGGAGCAGTTTTTTCCTCATTGAGTTCTGCCAGAAGTTTGTCTGTGACAACACATCCAGCCAACTTGTTTTGATTCATTACATTGGCCGCTCCATAAGGGAGAACGTAAATATTTCCCACTACCGGAATATCAAGTTTATTAACCTTCAAAAACTGTATGACTTCGTGACATTTCCGAGCATCATACCCTAATTGTGTGACGATAAATTGAGCGCCACTTTCAATTTTCTTTTTCAGCTTGTAGTACTGGACCATCAACTCTGCCTCCGTGGCCTTAAACGGAGAAACAGCAGCTCCAGCGAAGAAGTCACTGGGAGTGTGATAAGTTGGACCCTTCATGCCAGGAACTTCTAAACCCTTATTCATTTCAGCTATCAGCTGTAAGGCGTTAGAAGGATCAAGATCAAAGACCGGTTTAGGACGTCCTTGGAACCCCGTAGACGTGTAGTCCCCTGTCATCACTAGCAGATTACGAACCTTTGCCCGATCTAAGGCGTATAGTTGACTCTCCATTTGATTGCGGTTCTTATCTTTGCATGTGAAATGGACCAAAGGCTCAATTCCCATTTTAAGGATTTCCATCCCTAAGTAATCAGCGAGAATTGCTGGGTTACCCCCAGGGTTATCAGTGATGGTAAGTGCGTGGACCCTGCCACCCTTTGCTGCTTGCTCTGAAGAGGCCATAGCAGTTTCCTGGGCCTTTTCGGTAGCACCTCTCCCCGGTACGAGCTCCCATGTCACGGATAGAGTGTTTTTGTTGAGCAATGACTCTTTGAACTTATTTTCCATTCCCTCGTCCCTCTCCCTTGCACCCATTATTCTAGACATCCTCTAAGATTCTTTATTATAATAATCCTAATTGTACAACAATTTAAGCTAAATCTACAAGTTTAGCCGAAATTTAATCAGCTCAGTCGTTCAAGGTACATACTGGTCATAAAATAGTTTGAAAATTGGGGACTTCCACCAAGTTCGACATGACTAATCTTACGATATAGCTCTCTCGCCTTATCGAGCTCATGGCGATCAATCAGTGCCAAAAGTCCACCGACATGGGCTGCATTGCCAACCATCTTGATTTTTTCTGGGTCGATATCCGGCACAAGTCCAATATTTAAAATGTTGTTAGACTTAAGATAAGTTGCAAACGTACCTGATAAAGTCACCGAATCAAGGTCCGATACAGATAGTTTGGCCATTTCTACCAAAGTTTTAATGCCTGCGCATACTGCCCCTTTGGCTAATTGCAACTCTCCGATGTCTTTTTGACCTAAGGTCACATCAAACCCTTGATCCGTCCCATAAGTTAAGACAAACTCACGCCCTTTTTTACCCATTACAATCCGTTTGAGAAGCTCAGGCGAAAGCGTTGGAGACTTTTCTGGGTCGATGATCTTCCCTTGTCTATTAAGGACCCCGACTTTTCTCATCTCGTCGATCCCCTCAATAAGACCTGATCCACAAATTCCTATTGCTTCCTGATCTCCAATCACTTCACAGGTGACGCCACCTTCTTCCGTAAGTGTCACACCTTCAATGGCTCCTACTTTCGCTCTCATTCCATGAACAATACCTGCGCCCTCAAATGCAGGCCCAGCTGCAGTAGAACAGGCTATCATCATATCGTCGGTTTTCAAAAATAATTCACAGTTGGTTCCTAAGTCAATCAGCAGATGATTGCCTGGTTCTAAGAGCACAGGTGCCCCCATGATGGCTCCTACCGTATCTGCTCCAACAAAACTCCCAATATTCGGCAGGAATGTAACCTTTGCCTTAGGATTAATTTCCATCTCTAATTCGTCTGCCGTGAATTCCAAAGGTCGATTGGAAACCGAAACGAAGGGTGAAACCGACAAATGAGATACTTCTAGGCCAATGAAGAGATGATGCATCGTAGTATTACCAACGAGCGTCATCTTGTATATATCGTTCTTACTCACCTTAGTTTGGGCTGAAAGCTCTTCCAACAAGTGATTAATTGTTCTTCTAACAGAAGCACGCAGAGTCAAGGCATTTTCTTGGCTTTCCCGTGCATAAGTAATACGAGAAATAACATCAGCACCATAAGCAGTTTGTTCATTTTCAGCGGAGACTACCTTCATTACATTTCCCTGGTTCAGATCGACTAAGCCCACCGCTATACTGGTTGTGCCAATATCAATTGAAACACCATAAAACTGTTTTGTTGTATCACCCACTTCAATATCCAAAATTTCGTCTCCACAAATCGTAGCCGTTAGGGCAAATTCACCCGCACGTAAGACGGCCGAAATTTTCCTTAGCACATAGAGACTTGCTTTGTCATAGCTTTTGCCCGTGATGATGCTTAGCTCATCGACAAAACGGTCCCAGTCTCCTCGCTCATCCGCAAGCGATGGAATACTGGTCTGCACAAACACCTTTTCAATGCCGGGGTCTAAGGTGGTTGCCTTCAATCCGAGGAGGACACCTTCCTTCCGATCCTGGCTTTCTATAAAATTAAGTTCAATGAACATTCCCTCTTCGGGCGTTACAGTACAAGCTAGTCGGACTCCTGCTTTTATCTCAGTATCATTGAGATGCTCTAAATCATGATCACTTGGCTGAGGGACATTTCCTGTCATCCTAACTTTGCATTTACCGCATGTTCCTTTACCATTACAAACACTTTGTACCGGAAGATGATAACGAATCAGCGCGTCCATTAAGGTTTCATTTTCTATAGTGTTTATGACACGATTTGGGACTATTGTTATTTGCATATTAGACCTCCTGCTAGCATATTTACCGTAACCGTTTGACCCGGTTCGACATAAACTGTATCTTGCCCAGTGCTACCATTTAATACGCAGGTTAAAAGCTTAAGATCCCCTTTTACTTCGCTCACGTCCCACCCGAAAAAATCAGCAATCATCTGAACTTTATCTCGGTATTTCTCGATATCTTTCGTTCCCAGAGTAACGATAAGCACCGCCTTATTGTAACTGCCATACAACATTTTAATAAGATCAGCAGCCTTTTTCTGACCATAGCGATCAACGTATTCAAGGTACTCAGCATAGGGAGTCCGACCGTGGTCCAGCCACCCACGACTGAAATAGTAGGTTCCGGGATTTTCCTTGAGCAACTTAATTTGCCTTTCGTTCGAACCAAGCAACAGAGAGATACAATCATGAGTTTTGGGCATTAGCAACGGTACCCGTTGAGAAAGCAAACCGACGACAACGTTTGAACATCGACTATAGGTCGTAATAATCAGATCGTATTGCTGACTTTGGTCAATAATTTCCTGAAGTCGCACATGAAGCAAATCTGGTTTACCGTGGTAATTGAAATCCAAGAACTCATAATCCATAGTTTCTGGATTTGTGAGTGAACGAACTTCGTTCATGGTGGATTCACAACCGATGAGTTTAATCTTAATGGCAAACCCCTCACTCCAACTGTTTTCATCCCCGTTTTCTTCGTTCTCAACCTACATAGTATAAGCCTATCTCAAGAAAGTTACAATTGGTAAACATTAGTCTAAATAGGCCAATGACATCTTTCAGTGCATTGACCTATTTTTCATATTTACTTTCTTTTGAACCCTATATATTTATAGTGCTTGGTTCCATACATAAAGAGAGCATTCGCTCCTCTTGTTAAAGAAGGGAACCTCAAACTCCGATATAAACCTTAAAATTCAAATAATTTGTTGCGATAAGCCTTGAGATACTTAGCACAGTATGCATCTCGTCCAGCAAGAGCCTCAGCAGCCACTACATTAGCCATCATCACCTTGTCCAGTGGGTCAACGATCATGCCGTCCAACCCTTTGGCAATACACATAATTGCAAATGCACGGTTGACTATTTTACGTTCCGGCAAGCCATAAGATATGTTAGATAAGCCGCACATTGTATGAACGCCTTTAAACTGAGTCTTAATAGCTTCAACTGAATTTGCAAACTCTACAGCAAACGTATTGTTTACAGAGATAGGCTGTACCAACGGATCTACATAAATGTTGCCAATCGGCACATTGGCTTGGACAAGCCCATTAATGAGTTTATCAGCAATTTTCAACCGATCAACCATAGTTTCTGGCATTCCATCGTCACTCATGCAAAGAGCAACAACTTTCAGGTCCGATCCAGCCAGCACTGGAAGTAACGTATCATAACGATCTTTTTCTAGAGAAATGGAGTTAATCAATGGTATTCCTTTGTGCACTGCTTGAGCTGCAGCAATAGCTTTTGGGTCTGGGCTGTCCAAGCAACAAGGGCAATCCACTACTTCTTGAACAGTCTTTACGAGCCACGCAAGGTATTCTGGTTCCTTGTCAAGATAGATACCTGCGTTAACATCAATATAATGTGCTCCAGCTTCGAACTGATCCTTAGCAACCTTTTGGATTAATTCAACATTTTTTTCTGTGATTGCTGGACCAATAGCTTTACGACTTGCATTAATAAGTTCTCCTACGAATAACATTGCTTTTCCTCCTTCAATTGAGTAAAATTTTCAGGACTTATCCACTCATCCTCTATGACCAGAAAAATACCAACTTTACATTAAATACCAGCTTTACATTAAACCGCATTA
>DATMYU010000107.1:0-2892 GCA_035560775.1 Desulfosporosinus sp. | reverse complement strand
ATAAAGAAAACTTGGCTGGCGCCCGAAGACACTGTCTTTGCACGTATTAGTCATTCTGTCAGTCGCAGGCACTGGCCAAGGATGGCCGAGTGTCCCTGTAGCCAAGGATGGCGAGAAGGGACCGCAGGCGGCTGCCTAGTTGCACTTATACCACCCGAATTAGGCTACCCAAAGCTTATACTTTCTGCCCTGGAATAAGCATTATTTCATTCATCAGTGCTGCCGCTTAAGCGGCATGGGGGTCTGTATAGGTGCAAAAAAAGCCCTTTGCCCACTTTATACTGGACAGGGCTCTCTGTGGTTGTTGCGAATCGCCTCTGCTTTAAGCCTTTTAGATTTATATTGATATGCTTTCGCAGGTTATATCTCCCAATATTCAATTTGCTGAGCCGCTTTCTTTCCTACAAGGGAAACGAGCTCGTTTATTGATGCACTCCCCTAAGATAAGGCAGACAACAAAACATTACTACAAGCAATAACATCTTCTAAGGCGTTATGATGCTCAAAATCTTGCTTTAAATTAATGTCTCTATCATTTTAATTTATTGGCATGTGTCAGTTTAACCTCCCTAGATACGTCTATAGGGATAGAAAACGTCTGTTGCATTCAGGGGATTTAAAGGGGGATTTGCGATGAAAAAAATTCAGTTCTTACTTGTTCTGCTTGTTGTTTCTACAGTTCTCATCGCCTTGCCTAAGATGGGTAAAGCGACAAGCCAAGACGAAACTCCGGTACAAAGCCTGCCTACCGTAGGAACGGTTGAACAACTGCGAAGTATTTTGGCTGAGGCTGGGAGTTCTAGAACGTTGATGGAACAAGGTATGGTCGTTGGAGCTAAGTCTGCTCAATTATCACCAACTCAATCATCACCGGCTTCAGCAGCCGCCGCTTCCCCCAGTCTTGATCTGGGGAGAAGTTCAGACTATTCAACCACGAACCTACAAGTTGGTGGTGTCGATGAAGCCGATATCATTAAAAACGATGGTAACTTTATCTACCAAGTTAACGGTCAAGAACTCATCGTTACTCAAGCCTATCCTTCGAATGCGATGAGTGTAGTAAGCCGTATAGGTTTTAAACAGGGTGAGTTTACACCTCAGGAGCTTTATGTCGATGATCAATATCTGGTATTAATCGGCAGTGCCTATTATCAAGGAGAAAGTCAACCAGGCGCACCAGTCACTCAACCTTCGCAAGATTCCCAGAAACGACTCTATCCGCCGATCTTCAATCGGTCAACGTCCAAAGTGATCATCTACGACCTAGCTGACAAAGCTAATCTAACGAAACTCCGGGAAGTTGAACTTGACGGACTGTACGTGTCCTCGCGCAAGGTCGGTTCTAACCTTTATTTAATCGCCAACAAATATTTGGATACCTATCGGATTATGGAACAAGGGTTAGAACCACCCCTGCCAGCTTATCGAGACACTGTTGGCAAAGGGGAGTTCATAACGATAGGATATAACGACATCCATTACTTTCCTAACTTTGTCGAACCCAATTATTTATTGATCGCTAGTCTTGATCTGGATCAAAGAGATAAGGAAATGCAGGTTTCCACGTATCTGGGCTCAGGTCAGAATATCTATGCTTCCACTGCGAATCTCTATATTGCCGTATCCCAATATCAGCAAGTCGATCAACCTACCCAAGCAACATCAAACCCTCAGCTGACACCAACGCAATCTGCTCCTGATACCGCTTCCTCTTCAATGGCGCCTAGTCAGTTAAAACCCAATTCATTAAAAATGACAACAGCTCTTTATAAATTCGGCCTGACCCAAGGCAAAACAACCTTTAAAGCTAAAGGAGAAGTACCAGGTTCCATCCTTAATCAGTTTGCTATGGATGAGAATAACGATTACTTCAGAATCGCTACAACCACAGGCGAACTCTGGCGTACGGATGAATTAACTTCCAAAAATAATGTTTATATCCTAGATCAAAACCTCCAAGTGACAGGTAAGGTCGAAGATATTGCGCCCGGGGAAAAGATCTATTCCGTTCGGTTTATGGGAGATCGTGGCTACATGGTAACGTTCAAAAATGTTGACCCTTTCTTTGTCCTAGACCTCAAAAACCCTGCTGCTCCTACAATTTTAGGTGCTTTGAAAATACCCGGATTCAGTGATTATCTCCAGCCCTATGACGAGAATCATATCATCGGTTTCGGCAAAGAAACTGTAGAAGTAAGCCAAAATAACGGTCAAGGAATCCTCCCTGGTGCCCCTAATGGTTCTACTGCTTTCTACCAAGGCCTTAAACTTGCCGTCTTTGATGTAACCGATGTTAGTCAGCCTGTGGAGATGTTTAAAACGATCATCGGAGACCGAGGAACTGATTCTGAAGTGCTTCACAATCATAAAGCCTTGCTGTTTGATAAGGATAAAGGGATTTTATCCTTTCCAGTTACCCTAATGGAAGTAAATAATCCTGTAGAAACAAATTCGAAAAATGGTGTCCCTGAATATGGCCAGTTCACATTCCAAGGTGCTTATGTTTATCAGTTCGATCTACTAAAGGGGTTCACTCTAAGAGGAAGAATAACCCATCTAAAGGACGCGGACCTCTTGAAAGCCGGACAGTATTATGTGAACGATTCTAATGCAATCGAACGAATTATTTTCATTAAAGATATGCTCTATACCATTTCCAAAGGAACAATCAAAGCAAATGACCTCGCTTCACTCCAGGAAAAAAACAGTTTGATACTCAATCATTAAGCTAATCAATGCGTATCCAGAAAAATATCAAGAGCAAAGCCTGTTTCTAATCGTGTTTAGAAACAGGCCTTATTTGTATTGCCATAGCTACAAGAAAACTTGGCTAGCGTCAAGCCTTCAGACGCAGGCGGTCGCCTTAGTTGCACTTATGCTTCCAGAAAGTAT
>DATMYU010000106.1:0-9735 GCA_035560775.1 Desulfosporosinus sp. | reverse complement strand
ATGTAAATAGAGTCGATAAAAAACGCATCGTTCTGAACTGGTTTCTATTGGGCGTATGGTATCTGATAACTTGGACCGGTATTTCTTTTGTTGTTATAAATTCACGTGTTGGACACGTGAAAGCTACTAGTACTGGAATATTTTTATTCTTTGGTTTATCGATCATTCTAGCCGTTGTTATAGCCAGGCTTTTAGGTTTCCTCGGAAAACTCAAAACAAATTCAAGCACAGCAGTTTAAAGGGGTGAAAAAGATGTCCAGATCTTCCGATCAACAAGATGGTCGCCAAGGCCATCAACCGCAGATGAATCGCCGCAACTTTTTAAAGGCAGGCGCGGCTTCTGCTCTGGCTATGGGAATCCTCGGCACAATGAAAGTTCTACCAACAGGGGCTGCTGAGGGCGCTGGCGCTACGAGCACAGCAGGACCTCAAAACGGAGCAAGGTCCATGCTTCACCCCAAGATGGATTATGGTGGTGCTTCAGTCAAATTTGTCGAAAATAATGATCAGTGGTTGGGAACTTCGAAAATTGTTGGAAGCATCAAAAATACCAATGAAGTAGACCAAGGATTTTACCTTGCACTTCGCGGAAAATTTACTCCGGAAGCACAGAAGGGTGTCTATCACTATCATTTTGTGATGAAGCATCCCTTGGGCGAATCAATTGGTATGTACTCTAACTATATTTCAGCTCCCTCGATCGTAAGTGGTGTTCCTGCTCCGAGTAAAATGAATATACCGGATCCCGAGCAGATGTCCCAGCACATTAAAGATTGTGCTTATTTCTTAAGAGCAGATGAAGTAGGAATTGGTAAAATGCCGGCCTATGCTTACTACAGTTATAAGGCTGGTAGTCAGGAAGATCTCATTAAAGATGATTTATCAAATTCACAGCAGGTGACGGAGAGACTCCCATTTGTAATAGTCGTCATGGTCGATCAACATCTGGAAACGATGTTGGCTTCGACTGGATATGATGGGATCAGCGCCTGCCAATCAATGCGTGGGTATCATTCGACGGCTACGATGTCTGTTATTTTAGCTCAGTATATTCGCAACCTTGGCTATAATGCCAGAGCCCATCATTTCGCCAACTACGCAGCAGTTATGAGCCCTTGTGTTATCGCGGCAGGATTGGGCGAATTATCTCGAACGGGTGACTGCACTGTACACCCTCGGTTGGGATTCCGTCACAAAGTAGCTGCTGTGACCACGGATCTGCCACTTGTTCCGGATAAACCAATCGATTTTGGTTTACAAGAATTTTGCAGGGTATGTGGCAAATGCGCTGACAATTGCCCCTCCGGTGCCATCACACACGACAGAGACCAAGTTGAATACAACGGCTATTTGCGTTGGAACAGCGATTTCAAAAAGTGTACGGAATTTCGCGTAACGAACAAACAAGGGTCTTCATGTGGTCGGTGTATGAAGGTGTGTCCTTGGAATTCTAAAGAACAATCCTGGTTTCATTCAGCCGGTACTTTCATTGGCAGTAGAGGGGAAACGGCATCAAGAGTGCTTAAACAAATCGACGATATGTTCGGGTATGGGGACGAACAAATCGAGAAATACAAGTGGTGGTTGGAATGGCCAGAATTATATTAGCAAACATTATTATATACAGGCCACACAATAAGTACTATTATCTTGATCATAAGCGGTAAATAGGTAAAGCCCCCCAGTTAAAGTTTAATCTAAAACAGGGGGGCAATTGAAATTACAGCTTTATACTGTTCGCTAAGCTTGTTTGATTTTCGATAGGTTCCAAAGCAGTAGGTGCTTCGCAATTTTATCCTTAAGCAGGCCTTCACGCAGAACCTCTTCAGTGGGGAATAGTTTGAAAAACGTTTGTGTGTCACCCTGTAGTTTCTCCAGAGAAAGCATTTTCTCATATTCGAGTTCTTCATCAGAAATAGTAAGATCTTCTAACCGTGCGACCTCTTCAAAGACTAGGGACATGTGTGTTTGCTGTTTAGCAAGAATCCGACAATCTTCATATAGATACTCATCACAGTTCCCTTCAGAAAGAACCACATTCATTCTTTCTGTACCTTGCACAATCATATTCTGCTGTAAGGCTTCAGCATGAATTTCTTGGGCAACTTTATCCAATTCGTCTAGATCTAATTCATAAATAGCGTTTTGGATGATTGCATTAACCACGGCTTGCAAATTATTCTCGGCAATGCCCTGTTGTGCCTTGGTCTCGATGATTTTGAATAGCTTAGCCTTTAAGGCAGCCATATTTTTAACAGAGGGATCAAGCTGTTGGGCAAGCTCATCCGTGAATGGTATTTGCCTACTAGTAAATACTTCAAGGATAGTTGCGGAAAAATCGATGGTTTTACCAGCGATTCGTTCAATTAGATTGCTTTCTGGAATTTGGATTGACATGAGAAATTGCTCACCTTTCTTTTTCCCAATGACATTTTTGAACTCGGTTAGAAACTTCGGATCTCCGACAGCGTATCTGAGATCTGATTGGCAGAGTTCAGGAACTATGAGGCTGTTATATGTTGCACAAATACTAACGACAACCTCGTCACCCTCTTCAACAGGTAGGTTGTCTTTCGACCATTGAGTAATTATGTTTAAAAGCGACTCTATAACTGCGGCTTCTAAATCCTCTTTGCTGAACATCGCTAGTGGTGTAATTTCCAGTCCCTTGTATTGTCCTAGATCAACTTTATGCATCTGCCTGCCCCCCGTCCATCGCTTTGGAATATCTTTATATTCCTAGAGAAAGCATAACATAAGGTAGAAAAGGAGCTATTAGCATATACAAACTTATCCTAAAAATCTCGTGGAGGAGATTAAAATACAAGCTGCTTAAGCGAATGGTGAACTAACGCTCGACGTTAATTGATATTGCGATTTGTATAGGAGGGGAAAAATGACGATTGATCGGCATATCCTTGAACCAATTATTCCTGAATTTTTCCATAGTGTGGAAGGCTTAGATAAGTACATGCATTTAGGGCATACTCGGTCATTCACTAAGGGGAGTATTCTACTATCTCAAGGCACAAAGGCGGATAGCGTACTTTATGTACATTCGGGATGCCTTGAATTAAGTATCGGAAAAGACGATGGGCAGAATAAATTTCTTTTTCATATACGAGAGCATTCCATTGGCATGACGATATTTCTATCGACGAGTCACGAACTTCAGCTTACTGCGATTGAAAATAGTACAGTTTGTTTTTTTAGCATAGAGCAGTTATTGGAGATTTTTCATGATGATGACCAACTACTTCTCGATTTTTTGCAAAACGTTCTCACAAAAACCTATTATTTTATGGTCCAGGCCAGGGATTTGAATTATAGTCGGCCCTCGTCTCGAGTGTTTCGCTTAGTATATAATCTCTGCATTGCGGAAGGAACGTTAATAGATAGTAGTTATCATATAAACACAAATTTGTCACAGAAAGCTATTGGGGAAATAACAGGCACTCATTATGTAACGGTTTGTAAATTATTTAATCTGCTCAATAAACAAGGGGTTGCTAAGAAGACGAAGGACAAAATTATCGTCTATAACCTTGAAAGGCTAAAAGAATTAATCTGCGAAGTAATTGACTACTAGAAGCGTGAATTACTTTCTTGCAAAGCAGCTTCAATGAGGGTGATGAATATTATCGTTGTACACCTTCGAAGTGGTGAATAGTCAGCTGAATATCGAGGGGATAAACAAGGGTAGGTAACAAACTGGAAAACAAGTTTGGGTACCTACCTTTGTTTAATGTGTGAAGGTGAATAAAGTGAATTTAGAGTCGTTAGAACAAGAGGAAAGTAATCAACGTTGAAATTCAGTATAGGAAGCAATTATGTTGTAATTGTTAGTATACATTAAGACTTTATTTGCTTATTTGAGTTAAGATTTTGCTATAAAACTAAAGCTTCAAAGGAGAAATGAAGATGTCAGGCATTACTATTTTCAGAGAGGTTACGATTAAACAAATCGTAACCGAGAATTCCACTGAGAAGACCCATCAACAATTGAGAGAACAACTAGTTGCCTTGAACAACGAACAGGAAACGTTCGAAGAAAATAAAAATAAGACTCTTACCGAGTTTACGCTTAAAGGAGCGGATGTTTCCCAAATCAATAAAATACGGCAGCAATTTGATACTCAGGCAGGAAAATATCATGTCGAGCGGGATGAGATCAGAATGAATATGTTGGCCATCGATGAACTAAGCGTAGGCGAAGAAATTATGATAGGTTCAGTGGAAGGTCCTTATGAAGTCCAAATGGGGGATCGGTTGGAGGCGGCGCTGAAAGCAGAGATTATCCTTAAAGATGGTGTCGTTGTGGAGATCAGGGGATGACGTTAAAATCCAAAAATGCGATTACCTTCAACTTTGAGGCACGTCAGGCCTTAGCAAGGGGAGTTGACCAGGTGGCCGATCTGGTCAAGATGACCCTCGGGCCCAAAGGGAGAAATATTGTCATAGAACAACGGATAGGTTATCCGATCATTACCAAAGACGGAGTGACAGTTGCTAAACACATCAATCTGCCTGATCCCAAGGAAAACATGGGTGCCCGCCTATGTCGGGAAATAGCTAGCCAGACCAACGATGAGGTCGGCGACGGGACAACCACTTCGATTGTTCTGGCGCAAGCTTTACTTAAAGGGGGGCTACCGTTAATTGAAGCGGGGGCAGATCCGAACCTGCTAAAAAAGGGAATGGAACAGGCTGTTCAGCTTGTCTGTGCTGAAATCGAAGGGCTAAGTGTTCCGGCTGCCCCTGAGAAGGTATTGCAGGTGGCGTCCATTGCCGGGAAGAGTCTTCTAATTGGGGAACTCATCGCCCAGGCGATGGACAGGGTGGGAGCTAACGGGATGATTACTGTTCAGGAAACGATCGAACGAAGAACGTTTCTTCAGGTTACAGAGGGTATGGAATTGGAGGGCGGCTACCTCTCTCCTTATTTCGTAAGCGAAGGCGAAAAGATGGCAGTACACCTGGAAAACCCCTATGTTTTACTGACCGATCAAGTCATTGACAATATTCAGCAAGTGAAACGTGTATTGAATTGGTGTGCCTGGGAGAAAAAACCTCTGTTGATCGTAGCCCATCATGTGAGCAAAGATGTACTGGGGTTGTTAATTTCTCATAACCAGAACGGGGAAGGTAAAGCGATTGCGGTTCAGACTCCAGGTTATGGCTATCATCGTCTGGGTATCCTGGAAGATTTAGCGGTAGTGACCGGAGGTTCGGTTATCGTTAAAATGCTGGGGATGTCTCTGGCAAACACTGAAAAATCAATGCTCGGTCTTGCAGAGAAAATCACCGTTGACCGTCACAAAACAACAGTCATTGGCGGCAGTGGGAACGCAGAATTAAAAGAAAAACAAATAAGGAGCCTTAAGGTTTTACTCAGGCAGACTTCAGCTTCCGAAGAAAAGGAGAAACTTCAGGAACGAATCGCCAGACTCTCCGGAGGAATGGCGGTTATTCGCGTCGGGGCCGAGACTGAAATTGCTTTAAGAGAACTTAAAGACCGTGTCATCGACGCGCTGCAGGCTTCGAAAGCAGCTGTGCAGAGCGGAGTTGTTCCGGGAGGCGGGACTGTCTTCATGCGGGCGGCAAAAGTTTTGACTGAAGTGCAAGCAGGTTCTGCGGACGAACAGGCTGGAATCTCGCTAATTCAAAGCACTCTGGAAGTCCCGTTGCGCCAAATCGTCACCAATGCTGGAGGCAATGGCAATAAGATTGTGGAAATGAGCCGCAGGCTGGAGGATGGGGTGGGCTATAATGCGCTGTCCGGAAAATTCGTAGATATGATGGCGGCAGGCATTGTTGATCCGGCCAAAGTATCGGCAACCGCACTCAGGAAAGCAATGGGGATTGCTTCAATCCTTCTCACCACAGAAGGGGTAATAGTAAAGGCTTATGATCAGTTTCAACAAGTCGGTTGGCAGTAGAGCGCAAGGGGTACCTGTATTGAAATCGTTTTACCATTTAAGAAGGAAGGTCCGTCTTCATGAAGAAATTCTTGCATTTATTGGCGATTGTTATCCTGGTTATCGCTATAGTTTACGGACATTATGTCAATAAGATGGATGGCAACGTCATTCAGAACTATTACCGGCAAATGCTTCCAAGTGCAGCGAGCTTCGAACCGATTAATGATAAAATCGCCAGAGCAATGGGGGCAGAGGGTACGGTCATAGCTTATCTCGGAGTCAGCAGCAATGTTGGTTATGGGGGGCCAATGATGGTAGGTACGGTTCTGGACCCTAACGGAGCGGTGAAATCAGTGATTATTTTAGAACATAAAGAAACCCCTTCTTATATTAATAAGATCACCCAGGCCGGATATTTTCGTCAGTATATGAAAAAACAAGCCGGTGACCCGCTGGTATTGGATTATGATCTGGATAGGGTATCGGGAGCGACGCTTTCGACTCGGGCAATTGCCAATTCTGTTCAGGAAGTTGCGCATGCAGTGGCCGAAAAGGGGCTAAATGTGACCCCCAAGAAAGCGGAATTGCCCTGGCAGATAGGAATCAAGGAAATCGCAGTAGCCTCTCTTTTCATTTTCTCTGTCTTCCTGCCGCGGTTCAAGGGTTTGGCGAAATACAGGCTGGTTCTCTTGGGGCTTAGCGTGGCAATTTTGGGCTTCTGGCTAAACAGGTCGCTGTCCATGGGTCACATCAGTGCTCTGTTTTTGGGCTATTTTCCGTCCCCACGTGACAATCTGATCTGGTATCTGGTTTTGTTTGGAGCGTTGCTACCGGCCTTATTGACTGGTAAAAATCTTTATTGCACTTATGTTTGTCCTTTCTGCGGTTTGCAGGAAGCAACCCACCTGGTCAGCAGGGTGAATCTGCCGCTGGGCAAATACAGGATCTGGTTTGGCCGGATTAAAGAAATTATGTTATTTCTGGTCTTGTTTTTAGCCTTTCTTTTTATTAATCCTTCGTTTTCCAGCTACGAGCCCTTCGGAACAATCTTTGGTTTAAATGGATCCAGTTATCAGTGGTATTTACTTTTCGTAATCTTACTGACCAGCTTTTTCTACCGTCGTTTTTGGTGTGTGGCATTTTGTCCGGTAGGAACATTGCTGGATAAGGTTGCGCTTCTCAGCAGGAAAATAAAAGGGGTCATCGGATTTTCCCTGGAGAAAAAAGTCAGAAAGGTGGATGGGAAAGTTGGACTCTGAATTGGAAAGCAAACGCGAACCGGAGCGAAAAGGGAAGAAAAAAACGGACACGTCCACAATCTTCCTTTTAGCGGTCTATGCTCTGAGTATGATGTTCATTATTCTGGTGGTCTGTGGTAATTTCAAATCCTGACAAAATTGAGAAAAGGATAAGAGGTAGTAGGCATGGATAGGGTATCGTTAACCGGTGAAAAAGCCAGACAAGCGCTTGCTGCGGGAATTGATCTGGTAGCTTCCTGTGTAAAAATTACGTTGGGTCCCAAAGGACGAAATGTTGTTTTGGGTCCTACTGTAGGCCGGCCTAAGATGACAAATGACGGTGCAAGTATCGCCAGCATTATTTCAGTGGAGAATCGGTTTCAAAATTTAGGCTGCCAGATCATTAAGGAAGTGTCGGAAAAGACCAACGATAGGGTAGGAGACGGGACAACGACGGCAATTGTCCTGGCGCAGGCCATGATTCAGGAAGGAATGAAAAATGTGGCGGCAGGTGCCAATCCTACTTCCCTGGTATGTGGAATGGAAAAGGGACTCGAAAGCGCTGTTCGGGTGATCGAAAAGAACGCCGTCAGAATATACAGCCTGGAAGAAGTGAAACAGGTGGCGGCGATCTCTTCAGGAGATCCTGAGATTGGTTCGCTTATCTGTGAAGCCGTAAGAAAGGTAGGTTTTGGCGGGATCCTTTTAGTGGAAGAAGGTAAAGCGCTGAAAACTAATTTAGAGGTTACGGACGGGATACGCTTTGACAAAGGATGTTTTACCCCTAAAATCCTCAAGTCCTGGGATAATATAATTGAGACTCTAGAGGATCCTTATATTCTGGTTACAGATGGCAAGATCAGCAATATCTCTGAAATATTCTCCATCCTGCAAGAGGTTGTTAAAAGCAGTAAACCTCTTGTGATGATTACCGAAGATATTTCTGTTGATTTGCTTGCCCTTCTGCTAGCAAATAAGAAAAAAGGCACCATGAATGTTGTAGCTATTCAGACACCGGGTCATGGGGAAAGGCGGAAGGCTTACTTGAAGGACATTGCAGTGATTACCGGTGCTACTGTTGTTTCGGAGGAAACGGGAATACAACTGGAGGATGTCCAGGAACATAACCTAGGTAAGGCCAAGAAAATTTCTGTCGATCATAACCAAACGACGATCATTGGCGGGTTGGGAAACAAGCAAGAAATCAAAGCGCGCTGTGCAGAAGTGCGTGAGCAATATGAATCTCTTATTCCCGGTTGGAGAAAGGATAAGCTAAAGGAACGATTGGGTTGGTTACAGGGCGGTATAGCCACCATTAAAGTCGGGGCAGCCACGAGACTAGAAATGATGGAGAAAAAGGATCGGATCGATGATGCCGTCAATGCTGTACGGGCAACCATAGAGGAAGGTATTGTTCTAGGTGGAGGCATCGCCTTACTAGAAGCAGGTGATTCTTTGGCAGCGATAAAATTGGAAGAACCTGAAGAGGAAATTGGTCTGCGTATTATCCAAAAGTCGCTGGAGGCACCTCTGTGGCAAATTGTTCAAAATGCTGGAGGCAGTGGAGATTCCGTTATTGAAAAAGTACGTGAACTTCCCAGCGGTTTTGGCTATAATGCGGCTGAGAACACTTATGTTGAGATGATAGACAGCGGAATTATTGATCCGGTTCAAGTAACCTGTACGGCTATAAAAAATGCGGTATCAATCGCAGCATTGGTGATTGGTACGGAAGGATTAGTTATTAATAGCACCCCAAGTATCTTTGATTTTAATTTATAGAACTGACAAGCTCCGCTCCAGGATGCACCAATCCTACGAAAGGAATTTAGAGAAATGAAACTTGATTCTTTTGTTGAGATCGCAGGTGAACTTCAGAAATTATTTCATGAAGATGTTGTCATTGCAGTAAGCGATAAACAGGAAATTCTAGCTGTTTATCCCGGAAAAACGTTTAATCACCCTGTTAAATCGGGTGATTTATTACCAGAAAGTTCAACTGGTCAAGAAGCGATCAATTCCGGATAAAGAGTTGTAAAAAGGTATCCGAAAAGTT
The DNA here is from genome assembly GCA_035560775.1 of Desulfosporosinus sp. Lineage (GTDB taxonomy): Bacteria > Bacillota > Desulfitobacteriia > Desulfitobacteriales > Desulfitobacteriaceae > Desulfosporosinus. The sequence goes on along the minus strand of DATMYU010000106.1, from coordinate 520 downwards.
TTACGGGGGTTCCTTATATAGGCATTGCATTGGGTCAAATCGCTGAGAGGGCCGAAAAGATGGTTGAGATGGTTGAGATAGATGGGACAGACGGATTTCTTATGATATTAAGAATGGAGATGAATATTTATGCTCGCAACATTTGGATTTTTGACTCCGATGACAATGGGCATCGCCCTTGTCACTGCATTGGTTATTTTTGGACCAGGTAAGTTGCCGGAATTAGGAAAATCACTGGGTAATGGGATAAGAGAATTTAAATCTGCCACTGCAGAAGAAGAGAAAACAGAAGAAGATAAAGGAGTTGAGATTTAAAACCCAATGGGGTGAGATTATGGAACCAAATATGGAATTAAAGTTGGAGACAATCTTGGAAAGACTTTGATAGGTGGAATTAAGGAGTTTGGGTGTATAGGTCTGCATCCAGTGAAACTGAAAAAAAAGAGGGCGATACTAAAAATGAAGCATCATGAAAATAGTTTAAAAATTAAAGATATGAGCAGGAGAAAATTTCTCATGG
>DATMYU010000105.1:0-7089 GCA_035560775.1 Desulfosporosinus sp. | reverse complement strand
ATATAATATAATAACACTCAAAGCCAACTCGTTTCATAACGTTTTGTGCCTTGAGCGCAGCGAAAGGAATGGCTACACTTATGAATATTGGAATTTTTCCTTGTCAAGGACGTTGTAACGTCAGTAATATGTTATATAGTTGTCTACAAGGGTTCTAATCGAGGAGAGCTTTGTGATGGAAAAAAAGATAATTACTACAAGTATTGAGGTGAACCCATATTGTGTGATTTGAACTACTTGAAACTACTTTCTAAACAGTACCCGACGGTGGACGCTGTGAGCTCGGAGATTGTCAATTTCAGTGCCATCATCAATCTGCCTAAGGGCACAGAGCATTTTTTGGCCGATATTCACGGCGAGTACGAGGCCTTTGACCATGTGATGCGAAACGCCTCTGGAGTAGTTAAGCGCAAGATCGACGATACGTTTGGCGATACCTTGACAGATGCGCAGAAAAAGGAACTAGCGACACTGGTTTACTATCCCCAGGAGAAAATCGCCCTGCAAAAAAGCGCGCTAGCACACTTCCCCGAAGATGAACCAGGGGAGCATGCTTCGCAGAATTCGAAGGACACTGCGCTGCTGGAATGGTACGAGATCGTTATGATACGCCTGATCCGGTTATGCAGGCAATCTGCTTATAAATATACGCACTCCAAGGTGAGAAAAGCAATACCGCAGCATTTTCAGTACATCATCGAGGAACTTTTGCACGAAAATGAGCACAGCGTCATGAAGCAGGGCTATTATCAAGGGATTGTCGACAGCATACTCGCGATTGAGCGCACAGATGATTTTATCGTTGTGCTTGCGGAGCTGATCCGCAAGTTGGTGGTGGATCATCTGCACATTATTGGCGATATTTACGACCGCGGTTATGGGGCGCATCAAGTGATGGATACACTCCGAAGGCATCATTCGGTGGACATCCAATGGGGCAATCACGATGCGCTTTGGATTGGCGCTGCCTGCGGTTCGGAGGTGTGTATGGCAGAGGCGTTGCGAGTATCGCTTCGCTATGCGAATCTGGAGACGATCGAGGAAGGCTACGGCTTGAACCTCACGCCACTAGTGCGCCTCGCGCTTGACGATTATCAGGGGGACTACGCACCGACATTTCAAGTGAAAGTCAAACAGACTAATTTGCGGGAAAAGGACCTGGATTTGTTGTCGCGGATGCAAAAGGCCATTGCAGTGATCCAGATGAAATTGGAAGGACAATTAAGTATGCGGCGCCCAGAACTACAACTGGCTCATCGACAGTTCCTGCATCGGATTGACTTCCAGGCGGGTACTGTCACCCTCAAGGGCCAGGTGTACCAGCTGATGGATGCGGATTTCCCTACGGTAGATCCACAGCAACCCTATGAGCTGACGAAGGATGAACAGAATGTGGTGAACAAGCTCAAGGCGTCTTTTCAGCATTCCACGGATCTGCAGAAGCATGCGCGGTTTTTGATCGATAAAGGCAGCATGTACAAAGTCTACAATGGCAACCTGCTCTATCACGCGTGTATACCACTGACGGAGGAGGGCGATTTTCAGGAGTTTGAATTGTGTGGCCGAGCACTTAGGGGCAAGGAGCTGCTGGATGGATTCGATGAAATGGTCAGAAAGGCGTATTACGCCCAGGATCCTCAGGAGAAGGCGCAGGCCCTGGATGTGGTGTGGTATTTATGGTGCGGTGCGAATTCACCCTTGTTCGGCAAGAGCAAAATGGCCACCTTCGAGCGGTATTTTATCGCCGAAGAAGAGACGCACAAAGAAGTAAAAAACTCCTATTATGCATTGCGCGACGACGAGTCGGTATGTGTACGTATTCTGGGTGAATTTGGACTGAATGCAACCACCAGTCACATCATCAATGGCCATGTGCCGGTTAAGGTCGCTGCAGGTGAGGCGCCAATTAGAGCGGGCGGCAAGCTCATTACTATCGATGGCGGGTTTGCCAAAGCCTATCAGAAAGAGACGGGTATTGCCGGTTACACCCTTATCTTCAATTCCCAGGGGATGCACTTGGTATCCCACAAACCCTTCGAATCCAAAGAACGTGCCATTCGTGAGGACTTGGACATATTGCCGACCAGCGTATTCATCGAGAAAGACCAAGCCCGCATGCTGGTGGGTGACACGGACATAGGGGTGGGGCTCAAAGCGGATATCGTTACGTTGAAGAGTCTTTTGGAAGCGTATCGCGATGGGTCGGTGAAAGAGCAGTAGGTTCATACTTTAATGTCTTAGTACGCAAATCCCTTCCCGCGATTGTATTAGTGAAAATTGTTCTCGCAGTCTCAATATAGTCCTCTGGGTGTTTTAATGATGAGCTATAGTGAGTGAGCTAGAGCTCTTTTGCTCGGCTATGTTTTGCAAGTAATCCCAAACAAACATCAAACATAGATATCGCCTCAACTAAATTAATCCATAGGGCAAGGACTATAGGGAAGCTCTTGATCGTCATAAGAGCACTCGCCATTTGTAAGGAGGATCTTTTATGAACGGTTATATTGCAGTAATAGCGTTATATTGTATAGCGTTAATAGGAATCAGTTTCGTTGTATCTAAGTTTGTAAATGGTGGCAATGACTTCATGGTAGCCGGAAGAAAGCTTAATTCCAGATTATTATTCACTACATTGATAGCGGCTAACATCGGAGCTGGTTCAACAGTTGGTATTACTGGATTATCCTATGAGTTTGGTTTATCAGCAGTTTGGTGGTTGTTTATGTCAGGCTTAGGAAGCATTGTTCTTGCATTTTTTATTGGACCAAGAATTTGGATATTATCTATGAAATATAATTTGCTTACAGTAGGTGATTTCTTAGATAAAAGATATTCTAAAAGGTTTAAAGGTGTTTTTTCTATAATGATGGTCTTTGGAACATTAGCATTATTTGCAGGACAACTTATGGGCGTTGCCTGGATATTGTATGTTACTGCGGGTGTGCCTAAAATTGCAGGTGTAATCATTGGTGCCGTAGTTGTTACTATATACTTTGCATTTGGAGGTTTGCTTTCAGCTGCGTATGTAGGACTAATTAAATTAGCAGTAATGTTAACAGGTTTCATTATTGCTATTCCTTTTGCATTAGGTAAAGTTGGCGGATTCAGTGGGTTACACACCAGGGTTGCAGAAAATCTAGGAAATGTTGCCCAAACAAATAGTTATTTTAGTTTTTTCGGATTAGGAGCGACTATTATAATAGGATACTTTTTTATGCTCACGCCATCATTTTTCATATCTCCAGGCTTAGTTGGAATAGTTTTTGGCGCTAAGGATGTTAAAACTATACGAAAAGGTACACTATATAATGCTTTAATGCAGTTTGTTTTTGCTTTTATTCCAGCTATACTTGGAATGTGTGCATTTGCAGTATTTCCACACTTAGCAACACAGGACTTGGCATTGCCGACAGTAATCAAAGAACTACTGCCTTTCTGGGCATCAGCAATAGCTTTGGCTGCAGTTTTTGCAGCTGAAATAAGTACGGCAGATGCAGTTTTATATATGTTAACCACATCCTTTACGAATGACATAGTTAAGACATTTATAAAACCTCAAACTACCGATGCTGAATTACTAAAAATGAGTAGAGTTGTTACCTTTGTTGCAGGCCTTCTTGGAGTTGGAATGTCATTGATACTTCCTAATATAATAACAGCACTTTCAATTTTTTACACATTAATGTCGGTATCGCTTACGGCACCACTACTTTTCGGCTTATTCTCAACTCGTCCTTCTGCAGCATCGGCTTCAGTTTCAGCAATTCTAGGTGTTGGGGTTACACTGATCTTAACATTTGGTATAAAAATTGAGCTCTTTGGAGTTTTAAATGCACAAAGTGCTGGAATGATTGTATCACTGATTATTATGTGTATAATGATGTATACCTTTCCAGCTAAGGCATTTAAAGATGGTAAAAGAGAAGTAGAGATGGAATCAATTGTCTAACCGTCAGGCTCTGGGGAAATCGAGTTGTTTCAGCGGCAAATAGCCAATGGATATGTAACGCTGTAGAATTGGCGCGTTATGGTAGTGTAAATAAGTAAAAGGACTGGATGCTAAGTTGCACCCAGTCCTTTATGAATTAGTTGTTTAGCCTAATTCAGGTGGTATCAGTTAAGGCGACCGCCGGCGCCAGCCAAGTTTTCTTGATTAGAATAAACCTTCGAGTGTTGTATCCTTGAGTAGTTTTCGGATAATAGTTTCTCCTGGAAGCGGTCGCCCGCTGTAGAGCGTTTTAGCGGCGTTCAAGAGCACGCGTATATCATATTTTGAGGCATAAACCGGAATGACTTGTTTTTCAAGATCGAGCAAGGTATAAACAGCCATCATCGCCGTACGAATGGAATACTCTATCGTGAAGACACAGTCATCGGCAGCTTCAGCGAACTGGCCAAGAAAGGCAAGATTTGTACTGCCTTCAGGAACAACAGCAGGACGGTCTCCCTTAACACGAGGCATAAACTGACTGGTGATATAAGGCATCATGCAAGGAATTACATTGACGGTTTCTAGAATCTCGCTGATTTTGTCCTTTAATCCCATATGATACAATAACTCTGAGACAAGTTCTTCGCCAGTGCAATCACACATCTTTTTCTTAATGTAATCACCGACATTATCGGGGAATAAGCCATATGCCCATAATACGAAGACATCATCAGGCTGGTTAATAAAGTGAGGCTGTTTAGAGTAGCTCCAGCTCATCTACCAGCTAGAATCCTTGATGGTAACAACGCCGCCTTGGCCAGGATCTTGGTCCGTTAATTCCTTGAGAAATTTGTCCATCAAGGGTCCCTTAAAGGTCATGGTAAAGGATTCCCATTTTGTTTTATCAATGTCATTACAGAATACTTCTGGATGGCCGAAGGAAGGGTCTTTGCTGGCAATGTTCTTCCACAAATTCCAGCAACCGCAGTTGACCTTATCTCTGTTCAAAACAGCCGGTGTATACATACTGCCTAACGTGGAATTCTCGGTCATTGAACCGTTGGTAACGAAAACAAGGTCGTCGGCAGACACTGCAATTTTTTCAGAATGGCCATCACGGACTAGATGAATACCTGTGACGGTCTTTTGCTTGCCAACAAGGCTGATATCTAAGTCGGTTACCTGGGTGTGGAGGTCAAAGTTTACATTTTCCTGTTTAAGCCAGGTTATAAGAGGCAGAATCATGGAATCGTACTGGTTATACTGGGTATGCAAGATTCCTTTAAGCTGGTTCATACCCGGCAGGAGATGCATAAAGCGCTCCATATAGCGTTTCATCTCCACGACGCTGTGCCAGTTTTCAAAAGCGAACATGGAACGCCAGAAATACCACATGTTTGTTTCAAAATAGGAGGCATCAAAAAAATCTTCAACTGTCGTTGCCCCTAGCTGCTCCTCAGTGGCTAGAAAGAGCTTGGTAATCTGTTTAATATGCAGGTCTGATAAGCCTAAGGTTGAAAAATCTGCTTTTTCTCCACAGTTATGAATCAAGCGACAGTGAGATTCAATCGGTTCGGCAAGATTCAGTTCACGAAATTCATCCAAAACGGTTCTGCTTGGATTGTTTAAGGAAGGGATAAAGCTAAACAGATCCCAGGAGCATTCATAATGCTCCTCCAGTTCTCTACCACCGCGTATAATATATCCCAGCTCAGCATCTCCAGCGCCATCCATACCACCGCCAAGAACGTGAGTTTCTTCTAAAATAGTAATGTTTTTACCGGTCATATGTCCATCACGGATCAGATAGGCGGCCGCCGCAAGAGAGGCAATGCCTCCACCGATTAAATAGGCTTTTTTGGTTTCGATACTGTTCTTTTTCAGTGGATTGATTTTTTGATAGTTACCCATGTTACACCCATGCCTTTCATATTTCTGAGCTTATTTTCTGTCTAGTCTTAGCATAGCCCAGAATAAAAGGCAGTGATATTATCAATCTGGTGCATTTGTGTAGTGTTGCCACAAAACAGTCAAATTGTGTAATGAAGATAGTTATAAGCAGATAGGAGGAGTCAAGTGTCACATTCCATTATGACCGAAATGACAAAAGATCTCCTGGCGGATTCCTTGAAGAACCTGATGAAGATAAAACCGCTGCATAAAATTACGATCCAGGAACTTGTGGACGCCTGCACGTTAAACCGCCGCACGTTTTATTATCACTTTAAGGATATTTATGATTTGCTGGAATGGATCTATAAAAAGGAAGCGGTTGTAGAGTTTCAAAAGCATGCCAACTACAATACCTGGCAAGAGAGTTTCCTCAATTTATTTCTCTATATACAGAATAATAAAGAAATCTGCTTATGTGCCTTTCACTCATTGGGGCGCGAGCATTTGGATAGCTTCCTTTATTCTGTAACTTATCAATTAATACAACAGGTTGTGGATACTAAGAGCGGAGATAGACAGGTACACGAGGATTACAAAAAATTTCTGGCCAATTTTTATACGGTTGCTTTTATAGGTCTTGTTATTCAGTGGATGGAAAATGGTATGAAAGATCAACCCGAAAAAATCATCGAGAACTTATCCATCACTGTACGAGGAAGTATGCATAATGCGTTAGAACAATATGAAGCGTTTAAAAAGGAATAACCAAAGAAACAAAACGATGAAAAATGCTAAAGGAAGAATCATAACAGCTATTATATCGATAGCACTTATCGTATATCTCGTACTACGTGCTGCTTCTACTTATTAGGAGGAATCTCTGCATAAACTATTGATAATAGAGGACGATCTGGTTATAGCGAAAACCCTTCGAAATCATTTAGGTCAGTGGGGTTATCAAGTAGACTATGTAACCGAAAAGAGATCGGTCTTTATAACATTTTAGGGCTGGGGAAAAAGCATATCGGCATCGTCTTATTATGTGAAAATGTGTTTGAATCGCTCATCAGCCTTGTCATCGGTCTTATGGGTGGTGTTTATCTTAAACAAGCTTATGTTTTTGGTACTCCTAAAAATACTGAATTTTGCAGTGCCATTTGGTTTTTCTGTGTCCATACCTTCGATGGAAATAACGTTATAGTTGTGGATCACTTATTAAATATTTAAGCATAATCAATGTCTGGACAATTGACGGACTTTGATAG
>DATMYU010000104.1:0-2291 GCA_035560775.1 Desulfosporosinus sp. | reverse complement strand
CCGTGAAATCCGTTAAAATCCGTGTCATCTATGTGCCTATGTTTGATGCACGAAGTGCATTCACACTGTGATACACCGTTTTCCACTGTGATACACTGTGACCAAAAAATCCGTGGAATCCGTAAAAATCCGTGTCATCCGTGTGCCTATGTTCGATGCACGAAGTGCATCCCCTAAACCTAAATTTATTTTATATTTGCTCTGTAAACATCGAACAACCTCCAACCAATAATTTAATCAATGAGACGTGCCCTTTATTTGGTATTATTGCTTATTACAGTCACTATCTCACCTGTTTATAGCCAACAACTTAGTGTCAAGTCATTCCGTGGCCTACCCAACGACATGGATGCCCGGCAGAATTTCTGTGAGACGGATCAAAACGGAGAGTTATGTGCTATTGTTAAAGTGGTTACACCAGAAAGTGGCTTTCAATTTGAGATAGGATCACTTGGGATTACAAAGACAGAGCAAAAGACGGGTGAGATCTGGCTTTATATACCTCATGGAGCTAAACGTCTCAGTATATTTCATAAGAATCTTGGGGTGTTACGAGATTACTTTTTCCCCGAACGGATTGATGAGGGAGTATGTTATGAGTTGGTATTGGTTTCCGGACGAACTGTAACAACTGTAGTTGCCAATGAAATCGAGTCGCAATGGCTTATAATAACAAGTGAACCGACGGGGGCAGATGTGTTTATTAATGATGAGCCGGCGGGAGTGACACCGTATCAGAATCTGTTACCGGTTGGGAAATATAACTATCGACTGCAGAAGACGCTATACCTCAATAGTGCAGGTGTTGTTGAGTTGGTAAGCGGGGCGCAAAAGCAGAAGATAAATGCAAAGCTAGAACCTAATTTTGGGACAATAGAAGTGACCTCTTTTCCTGAGAGAGGCGCTTCGGTTTTACTAGATGGGGTTGAAACCGGTAAAACTACGCCTTGTACCTTTGAACGGCTCCCTGTAGGTGAGCACACTTTAACGGTGAGTTTGGAGATGTACGTTACCTTAACTCAGAAAGTGGCAGTAAAGTCAGGCCTTCCTCAAACTGTCAATATCGTGATGCGCCCTGCGTTTGCGGAGGTCGCTGTGAAATCTACTCCTAAGGGTGATATTTATATCAATAACGCATTGAAAGGTTCCGGAGAGTGGAAAGGTCGTCTCATTCCCGGGTTATATAACTTTGAAGCGAGGTTAGATAAACATATTTCAGCCACAGAACAAAGAACGGTGGTAATAGGTCAGCCTCTGGAACTCACGCTTCAACCGATACCTCGCACCGGCAGTTTGAATATCATGAGCAATCCAATTGAGGCTACTATCCGAATCTCAGGCAAGGATTACGGCACCACCCCTAATACCATTAAGAATCTATTAATAGGCGATTATACCGTAGAGCTCTCTCTTCCGGGGTATGCCACGGCTTTTGAAAAAGTAAGTATTACAGAGGGTGCGACCTCTACGATCAATGCAACCCTACAAAACGGACGGGAGGTTACGATCTCAAGTACCCCAGTTGGTATTGATTTAAACTTTAAATCATTTCAGGAAACCGTTAATGGTGTGAGTTTTGATATGGTCGCTATTGAGGGCGGCTCATTTATAATGGGAAGTAATGATGGGTCGCATTATGAAAAACCGATACATCGGGTTACTGTTAGTGATTTTTATATGGGCAAGACTGAAGTGACACAAGCACTATGGATGGCTGTTATGGGGAATAATCCCAGCTATTTTAAAGGAGACAATTTACCTGTTGAGAACGTTAGTTGGGATGATGTGCAAGAGTTTATTAAAAGGTTGAACCGTTTAACAGGGAAGAAATATCGCTTACCAACAGAGGCTGAGTGGGAGTATGCCGCAGGAGGGGGATCGGAAAATAGAACAAAATGGACTGGAACGGATATCGAGTACATGGTTGGTAATTATGCATGGATTAAGTCTAATGCTGGAAGTCAAACACATGAAGTCGCTTCAAAGTTCTCCAATTCCCTTGGTTTGTTTGATATGACTGGAAATGTTTGGGAGTGGTGTAGCGAATGGTACAGTGATTATTCCGCTACTGACCAAAATAACCCTACTGGAGCAATTTTCGGCTCGTTTCGCGTGCTAAGAGGTATTAGCTGGCTTAATGACCTTTCTAGTTCTAAGGTTACCTTTAGAAGTGGTAATAAGCCAGATTATTGCGGCAACAGCCTTGGATTCCGACTTTCTCTTGTCCCCTAGTTCATGGAAGAGGCTGCTGGCTGCTAGCTACTGGCGGAATTGATTCAAGGATTCAAGAT
>DATMYU010000103.1:0-5496 GCA_035560775.1 Desulfosporosinus sp. | reverse complement strand
ATTTAAATGTGGAATAGTACTATTGATTCAGAAGACAGTCTTCGATAAAAAAAGACAATTTACATCTTGCATTCATCGCAAAAACTAAAAAGTTATAGCAGTTTGTCAAACGCCAGAGATGTAAAGCGATGAGTCTAGGTGTCGGGAGCGTAGGAGCGTCAGGTTGCAAGACATTTGTTTGTCATAAAAAAACAGCAACCTAGAAAGGGCGTTCTCAAGTTGATTTTGCGATTCGAAAATCGAGGAGGATTGGAGCATGTTTGCAAATATGAAAGTGGCAACCAAAATAATCGGATATGGGTTTGCCATGGTGTTCTTGATAATATTTGTTGGAATGGTTGGTGGCTACTACAATCTGAACTCTGCTGAAAGCCTGAGAGATATGTATGAGAATAACCTGATTTCCATTCATGTGCTCGATGATAGTCGCAACCAGGGACGCGCTATCGAAGGAAGTACGGTACAACTGTTACAGCCACAGGACCCAGCTCGCCGCCAAAAGTTGCTGGATGACATAAAAAACAGGGGTGTCATCTTTGATAAGAATTTGGCGGTTTTTGAGAAGGCCGGTCTAGATGCCTTTGAGAAAGAAACATTAGCGTTGCTTCGTAAGCAGGTGGCGGATTATCGCATAGTACGGGCAAGGATACTTGCACTGTCTGGTGAAGGGAAGTATTCAGAGGCATACCAACTGTATATAGAAAGGGAAAAAGATTGGGAAGATGTCCAGGGGTCACTCAGGAAGTTAGTAGAATATAATATAAAAGAAGCAAAAGAATCTGATGATGAAAACGACGCTAACGCAAAAAAAGCGATCTGGATTATGGGTAGTGTAGTGGTGTTTGCGATGATTTTAGCCATTGCTTTGGGTATGTTCATTGCTCGATTGATTACTAAACCATTAAAGTTGGTGTTGGATAATGTCAATCAAATTGCCAATGGCAATCTGGTAGTAAAAGAAATAGATATTCCATCAAAAGACGAAATTGGCGAATTAGCGGCAGGGGTCTCAGTGATGAACAGAAACTTGCTCGGACTCATTCGACAGGTGTCGCGGTCTTCGCAGCAGTTGGCAGCCGCATCGGAAGAACTGACTGCCAGTGCTGAGCAATCAGCTCAAGCTGCCACCCAAGTGGCTTCGTCGATTGCCGATGTGGCGCACGGTGCACAAATGCAGCTTACTGCTGCCGGAGAGTCATCTGCCATCGTCGAAGAAATGTCAGCTAGTATTGAGGAAACCGCAGCGACTGCTAATGAAATATCCAGTCAAGCTGCACAAGCGGCGGAAAAAGCCAATGAAGGCAGTACTTCAGTGGACGCTGCGATTCGCCAAATGGCAAGCATTGAGAGTACTGTAGATACTTCATCTCAGGTAGTGGCAAGACTGGGGGCTCGTTCGCAGGAAATCGGTCAGATCGTTGAGACTATTGCGGGTATTGCCGGACAAACTAATTTGTTGGCACTGAATGCCGCGATCGAAGCCGCCCGCGCAGGCGAACAGGGAAGAGGCTTTGCGGTAGTTGCTGAAGAAGTCCGCAAACTCGCCGAACAGTCTCAGGATGCCGCGAAACAAATCGCTCAACTGATTGGTGAAATTCAGACGGACACTGTACAGGCGGTTCAGGCGATGGGTGAAGGAACCAAAGAAGTCAAGCATGGCGCAGATGTGGTCAACAGAGCAGGTATTGCATTCAAGGAAATTGTTCAACTGATTTCGGGGTTATCAGAGCAGGTGAGGGAAATATCGGCAGCTACAGAAGAAATGGCTGGTGGCAGTCAGCAAATTGTAAGTTCGGTTCAACGCATTGATCAACTCAGCAAGCAAACATCGCGGGAGTCCCAAACCGTTTCGGCGGCTACAGAGGAACAAGCGGCTTCTATGGAAGAGATCGCGTCTTCCAGTCAAACGTTGGCGCATCTCGCTACCGAACTGCAGCAGGCGGTCAGCCGATTCAAAATATAGCGTAGTTTGACATAGCAACTAAGGACAGAAAAAAATCACGCAGGACGTGCTGAACTTCCTGATGGAGCACAATCTACAAGCTATCACTGTGGATGACGGCGCTGGCAAAAAGGGCGTCATCAAGCGAACCAGCAAAGGCGACTACTCTGAAATCATCTAAGCGATCAAAAACGAAATAGTTACCCTGAACTCAATGCCAGATACATGCTGGTCAGAGTTCAGGGTATTTTTCTTTGGTAGCCCCGCCATAACCTACTTTGTCGTCAGTATTGGCAGCGCAATCAATGCATTGCCGTCACTGTCAGCACTGCCGGGTCGCAAGGTAGTCGCAGGGGGATCGCCCCAAAAGTCCTGAATTTCCGCCAGATGCGTATTTCGGCAACATCCGGACACCCATTCCGGTAGTAAATCGTGAGGGACGGTTCTACCGATTCGTTCGTTATATTCACCTAAATCCGTTTAGGGCGGATTGGCAAAACGGGTTGATACTGTTGCCAGATGCTGAAAATAAATTTTCGTGGTATAATATAAAGACAGCGTTACTGAGTGAAGGAGTGTTAGGTATGTTGCCTGTGAGAAAAGAAATAGTTGATTTGGTCAGGTATATGCCTATTGATAAGCTATATTTGTTGAGGGATTATGCAGCAGTACTGGCCAAAGAAGAGGAACCATTGACTCCAGAGGATGTTTCTGCCATTGAAAAGGGAGAATCGCAAATCGCCCGTGGGGAGTGGGTTTCTTTTGACGAGGTCAAACGAAAACTTGGTTTATGAAATTCGATTGTCCCGTGATGCGGTATCTTTTTTCTCCAAAACCGACAAGGATACGCAGCTGCGTATTGCTGCAGCACTTGAAACGTTGAGATATAATCCCTATAGTTCGCAGCAAGATATCAAAAGGTTGGCGGGACGAAATAACTAATATCGATTGCGTGTTGGTAAATATCGAGTGATTTACACCGTAGATCATGGCGTATTATTGATTACAGTAATAGATATTGGTTCACGCGGGGATATATACAAATAGCACTCGAAAGGGTGGATTTGCAAGGCCGGACTCGCCTCCACCAAAATTTGAAAATTAGTAAAACCCGCGAATTTATCGCGGGTTTTTTGCTACGGTGAGGGGGTTAGGTGTTAGAGGACCGAGAGTTATGATTTACTTTAAAAGGAGGCTATTGGGATGAGCATAAAAAACTAATGAATAGAGTACACATACACGGCTCCCTCATTCCAGCCGCCCACGTAAAGAGTGTCTTCGTGGACGAGGAGAGCCACGCATCCGCCAATGTTATTTGCTGCGATTTCTGTTGAACCGTCCGATGCAAGCCGACGTACGCAGTCATCGCCATTATCAACAGCAAAAATTTCATTTTGACGGCTGATGTCAATGCCAACACCGGGACGCCCAAACTGAGTTGAAAAGATGCTAATTGCCCTTTCCGGTGTCACTTTGATAATGCCTCCGCCATAATTGGTGACATAGAGATTTCCCTCCCTGTCTTCGGCGACGCCGACAGGAGTACTCATATCTTTTGCTAGCAATTCAATTTTTCCAGAGGCGGTTATTATTACAATCTCGTTACTGCTTCTATTACTCACTAACAGGTCGCCGGCGTGATTAAAGACTATGCCGGTAGGTGTATGCAGTCCTTGGGCAAATATACTTTTTTCTCCCACTGGCGTGATTTTATAAATGACATCCCGCGAATAGTCGGCAACGTATAAATTGTCCGCCTGGTCGAAAGCCAAGCCTGCCGGAGAACCCATACCATCAGCAAACGTGCTGTAGTTATCTGCTATATCTACCCTGGTAACAGAGCCTCCGCTCCAATTTGATACATAAAGATTGCCGCTATGGTCTATGGCAAGCCCTGTAGGAGCTTGAAAGCCTTTATAGGTTTTCCTCAGCGTCATTACTGCGTCTTTGGCTGTGGGTTGATTTCGTTCTTCCTGGGTGGTCGGGCTAAGGTTGGCTGTTGATTTAGGTGTCGAGGCCGGCTCTTGTCCGGCTAGGCCGAAAGAGCAGCCTGTAACAGATAAAAGAGCCACAATAGCAAGGGGCAGTAATCGTTGCATTTATCTTCCTCCTTTGACGGCTTTTTGATTATGCAGGGAACCTCCGGCATAACTGAATACCGGTGCCCCCAAACTAAAGGCAAATGTTTCCCCGTCAACAGCGCCCACAGTCTCATTGCTGTCGTAAAGCGCCAGCAGTAAATCTGCCATTTGTTCACTGGTATGGTAGTGGGCAAAACTCTTGTCATAATCATACTCCGCTACATCGTTGGCGATTTTACCAAACTCTGTTTGCGTCGCGGCAGGGGCCAGTACTTTTGCCTTTAGTTCGGCTTGCTCCGCCCTTAATTCATGGGCCAGCCCTTCGGTAAAGGCGCTTACGTAGAATTTGGCCGCACAATAGGTAACGGCGTTGGGGACTATACAATAGCCGCCCCGAGAGGAAATATTAATGAGCTGAGATCCGGGAACATCCTTGTAATCCCGGACATAGAGCGAGGATAAAAGGGTCAGGGCTTCCACATTGAGGCGCAGCATGGTTTCCATTTTGCTCAAATCCTGCTGAGCCACACTGTCATAATTACCAAAGCCCGCATTATTAATCCAGGTTTCAATCGGATACTCTGTTACCTCCTGATAGAGTTGATACACATTTGCGGAAATAGATAAATCACAGACTTTTACTATGACATCCACGGCCGGATACTGTTCCCAAATTTCTTGTTGTAGTTTTTCCAGCTGGGTTTTGCGGCGGGCGACTACAATTACATTTTTAGTTCGCCGGGAGAACGCTTTAGCGGCTGCATAACCGATACCGGAACTGGCGCCCGTAATAACCGTATAGTTTTGGGTGTTATTCATTTGTAAAACCTCCTGTTCTTTGGTATGCTTATACTGTACAATCTAGAGTAAACTCTAGGTCAAGTCTTTTGCGGAGGTGTGTGAAATGAATTATTCCATTGGCGATTTTTCGGCCATTACTGGGATTAGTATTTATACGCTGCGGTACTATGAAAAGGAGAGCCTGATTATTCCGGCGCGAAAAGAAAACGGCAGACGCAGTTATGCGGAAAGTGATATTGCGTGGATACAGTTTATCAAGCGATTGAAAGATACCGGTATGCCAATCAGGGAAATTCAAAAATATGCTAAGCTCCGGGCTCAAGGCGTTACGACAATGGCTGATCGCATGGAAATGCTGGCAAGGCACCGGGCTGTTCTCAAGGAAGAGATAGGAAAGCTGGAGGAACATCTTAGCAACCTGGATGATAAAATTACCTATTATCGGACGGAGATAAGGAAATGTACCAATCTGCGGGAAGACAGAAGGACAGCGGAAGTGTCTTGCTGTACATGAATAAAATGTTATGGTTACCTTGAGGTGTTAAAAGTGGTAAGAACGAAAAGGGCGGATTTGCAAGGTCACGGATCTCTTTTGCTAATTGGAATTTAAGTAAATAAATGTAAAACGTTTTAAGCATAAGTTTGCCAAAGTGGTAGGCTTATGCTTAATTG
>DATMYU010000102.1:0-2401 GCA_035560775.1 Desulfosporosinus sp. | reverse complement strand
AAGGAGGCCAAGGAGCTGCTCCCCCATGGAGAATGGGGAAAATGGCTGGTGGAATCGGTGAGCTATTCCCAGCGCACAGCCAACAGGCTGATGCAGCTCTTTGAAGAATATGGAGAGAAACTATTCGCTTCCGGCGATGACAGCGACAGGTCAAATTCGTCAGCGCTGACGAATTTGACCTACTTCCAGGCTCTTCTCCTGCTGGGGATTCCGGACGATGAGCGGGAGAAATTTATCTTGCAGCATAATGTTAAGAATATGACCACCCGGGAGCTGGATCGGGTTCTCAAAGAACAGAACCCAACCGCTCCGGAGAAAGAGCAGGCCCAAGTTACGCCCATGTCCAATAATCCTGGGGAAATCAAAATAGAATATCGAACCGTCAAAAAAACCGACAAACCAGGAAGCGGGCCAAAAACTGTAGCCTAATGTATGCGAACCCCATAAATGGGGCTACAATGTCGCTTCCAACATGGGAGCGTAGATTGAAATCAATCTGGAGTAGATGATATATTATAATTAAACATTGTTGTTCCTTACATGGAGTGTGGATTGAAATTCCGTTTTAACAACGGCAAACCTGGGTAATTAAAACTCCATGGCTTACACCTTAGTGGCGCGTCGTTGGTTCCGGATATTACTTTGGAGGTATCCTCTTTATCCGTCAAAAGGAGTGAGGGAATTGAGTCTTATCCATAAACCCCATGATAAATTTTTCAAAGAGACCCTCAGTGATCTTCAGACGACTCAAGATTTTTTGCAAAATTATCTGCCTCGGGAATTCCTGGAATTGATGGACTTGGAGACCATCGCTCTGCAAAAGGACAGCTTTATTGAAAAAGAGTTGGAAGAAACCTTTTCCGATCTGTTATTCCAAACTAAAATCAATCATAAAGACGGCTATCTTTACCTTCTTTTTGAGCATAAGAGCTACCCCTCTCCCAAGATAGCCCTCCAATTGTTGAAATACATGCTGAACATCTGGGAACAAAAAACGACGGACCAACCCACGGCCAAACTGCCAGTAATCATCCCCCTGGTGGTCTATCACGGCAAAGCACGCTGGAACAGTCCGGTGAAACTCTCAGGCCTAATCGAAGACTATGATCAGCTTCCTCTTGCCGTCGCCAGCTGCCTTCCGAATTTTTCCTACCTGCTGTATAATATCTCCCGCTATAGTAATGCGGACATCAAAGGTAGCGTTAAGCTTCAGATATTTTTAAAGTTGTTAAGAGACATCTTTGAACAGGACTACACGGTATTTCTGAAGACTTTAGAAGAATCTATCATGGCTTTTAATCAGCTGGAAAACCAAGGCAATGGGCTGGAATACTTTGAGACTTTTATCTGCTACATCATGAATGCCAGGAACGATTTGGAATTACAGACGGTCTACGAGTTAGCCAAAGAGATTTCTTTGGAAAGGAGTGAAGTCGTTATGACGATTGCAGAAAAGCTAATTACAGAAGGCATGGAGAAAGGTATAGAAAAAGGTATAGAAAAAGGCATGGAGAAGGGTAAGCTGGAAGTGGCGGAAAATTTGCTGAGGCTAGGTATGGGAATCGACATGATTATAAAGGCTACAGGACTGAGTGAAGAGGAAATCAGGAATATAATGAATTAACCATAGAAGCCAAATTGCCCTTGGACTGCACTAAGCAGTCCAAGGGCAATTTTTATTTCTAATTTAATTGATCATCCTGACCGCTGCTACCTGTATGGCTAAGGCTTGGCTACGGTGCTGACCCAGATCGCCTCTGAACCAATGGCGATTTAAGCGGCAAAATTGGAGGGTGAAGCAAAAAGAAAGTAAATCGTTGAGTCTGATAAAACATTCGGTTACTTCAAGATATTTTCTCTGATAACTTTGTAGGTAGCTGGATCAATCACGATCACCTCTGCATTGCGTGCCTTAGCCCGATTGACAGCATGCATTGCTCCGCCAAACCTGCCATCGCAAACAGCGATTAACCGTTGAGATTGCTCTACAATATAACGATTGCGGTCCAAGTAACAATTCCTGGCATAATTGCGACTGATAAAGGTTTCCCGATCGCACTTAGCAAGGAGACGGAAATGTTTGTCCCGGTCTTTCTCGGACCAGTGATCAGCCTGATTTTCATAAGCTAAGGCTGCCTCAAGAGCAATTTTCGGATACCGCTCACGCAAAACAATGACAGCTTCCACAAAACAGGTATCAAATCCTAAGGAAAAGCTGCAGATAAAGTTGGAATATCCTTCTTTGATTGCGGATTCTACTTCATTACTAAGTAATGTCTTCAATGGTCCGGAGAAAATTTGATTTTCGTAGGAGCTGTTAGTAGAATTGGAAACCCCATAGCTTATGAATCCACATGTTTTTGGCTTTTTCATTTTACCACCCTTTCGGTAACCTTAAGAG
>DATMYU010000101.1:0-7109 GCA_035560775.1 Desulfosporosinus sp. | reverse complement strand
GCTTGGCGCCAGCCAAGTTTTCTTTAGTATGTTTCAGTAACATCAATATCATGTAACTTATTCTTAGTCACCATTTCCAAGATAATTCAATATCATGAGAAGAGAAATAATACCTTGGATTTCAACTAGATTGAGGTGATTGTATGAATTATAAGTTATCGCGGTCCAATTACAGACATCTTGTTGTAGGGACAGATACAAAGGTCCCGCTCTATAACGGTCAATTAGCAACCGCCATCAACTTCGATAATGCGGCTTCAACCCCTCCCTTAGTTTCAGTAATCGAGGAAATAGTAAAGTTTTCTGCCATGTATTCTTCTATCCATCGTGGCACAGGGTATAAATCACAGTTTTCTTCCAATCTTTTTGAAGAAGCAAGGTCAATCGTTCTAAAATTTGTCAATGCCGATCCACTCAAAGATACCGTAATTTTTGTTAAAAATACAACAGAAGCAATTAATAAATTAGCCTATCGTCTTTGGGAAGGAAAGAAGAAACAGGTTATCCTCTCAACTTGTATGGAACACCATTCTAACGATCTCCCGTGGCGAAACAAGTTTCAGGTGGATTATGTTCAGATAGACCCCTACGGAAAATTAAGCCTTGAAGATCTAGAGAGTAAATTAATCAAACATAAGGGCAATGTAAAACTCGTAACCGTTACAGGAGCCTCCAATGTTACAGGATATGTAAACCCCATACATAAAATAGCTGAACTGGCCCATCGCTATCGAGCGAAAATACTTGTCGACGGGGCTCAGCTAGTCCCTCACTGCGGCATCAACATGAAGTCCGAAGATCCGCTTCACCATATCGATTATCTTGCCTTCTCAGCTCATAAAATGTATGCACCCTTTGGTATTGGAGTACTTATCGGACCCAAAGAAACGTTTAAGCAAGGTATCTCTGAAATCGTAGGCGGAGGTACAGCGGAAACCGTCACCCATGATTGGGTAGTGTGGGATAACCCTCCATACAAGGAAGAAGCAGGCTCCCCCAATGTTATGGGGGTTGTTGCTCTCGTAGCTGCGATTAAAACTCTAACAACCATAGGAATGAAGAATATTGATCATTATGAAACCCAGCTTACGAACTATGCCAACTCTATGCTTAAATCAATCCCTGGCATTACACTTTACTCCCAAACGGCCCCAGATGAACCACGAATTGGGGTCATACCCTTTAATATTAAGGGAATTGTGCATGAACGAATCGCAACGATACTATCTAATGAGGCGGGTATTGCGGTTCGCACTGGTTGCTTTTGTACCCAGCCCTATATCCAAAGACTATTATCTATTTCCCAAAAACAAATGGAGTTCTACAGAAAAAGTGTGAACGCTCCCCGCCCAGGTATGGTTCGTATAAGCTTCGGATTATACAACGATTTTGCTGAAATTGATGTTTTAACCCAATTGCTTGAAAGGATCATTAAGCACCCAACAACTTACATCTAAGGTTTGTTATATAATTTCTATTTCTACTTATAATAGATTTGTATAATTAACATAAAAGAGGTGCGTAAATTGAACAAGAAAATGAACCTTCTCATGTTTAGCGGTGAGTATGATAAAGCGTTAGCTGCACTTTTACTTGCCAACACTGCCAAAGAGCTAGAGGTCGATGTGACCATGTTCTTCGCATTTTGGGGGCTTTTTCTTATTCGCGACCCTGAAAAAGCAACATCCGAAGACAAATCGCTTTACGAAAGAATGTTCGGAATGGTCACTCCGAAGGGACCTGAAGCATTACCCCTCTCACGGATGAACATGGCCGGTCTAGGAAAGCAAATGCTTCTTGGCATGATGGAAGACGACAAAACCCCATCCCTAACGGACTTTCTAAATGGAGCGAGGAAAAAAGGGGTTAAATTCTATGGCTGTAAATTGTCCGTGGATGTCATGGGCTTTAAAGAAGACGAACTGCTTCCAGAAGTTGAAATCATCACGGCAAAAGAGTACTTAGCCGACGCCCTGGACTCAGACATGCAACTATTTATATAGAAAACTTAAGTAGGTGCGAGCGCAGACCAAGGATGGCCAAGTGTCTCTGCAGCCAAGAATGGCGAGAAGGGACACTTAGCGAAGGCGGCTGCCAAGTTGCGCTTAAGACATGCATACTTGTCAGCCTGGTATTTACTTACTTCGTACTTATTCCCAGAGCTTCTTTGGCAAGCCGGTCAACGTAATCGTTAAATCGATCTCCACTGTGACCGGTTACTTTTTTAAATTCGTACAGTCCATCATGCTCTCTCATAAATGCTACATAGGCTTGTGTAAACTTATTTTTCGCTTGCCAATCTCCAGTAACCCAGAGGGAAATACCTGAATAATCGTGATAGATGCGGATACGCGCCTCCAGTGTTTTGGCCTTTTCCACAGCATGAACCACAGCCGCTAGTTCTCCAGCAACATTTCTCATACTTGCTGCTTCCAGATCTTCCCCAACTCCCTTACTTTCAAAGATGACCTGGCCATCTTTGACAAACGCGTAGCCGTAAGAATACTTGCCATTGGAATAGCTACCATCAGTATAGACTTCGAAATCAATCTGGCTTAGGGTCTCAAGTGGATGATTTTCGTTGTCCTTTACCCTAAGGTCGACAGGAGCACCTTCCTTACCATTTAACCACTCTTGTGCTTCTGTTTTAGTTTCAAACCCTTTATATACAGCACCTTTATAACCCTTAACTGATGCAAGACATTCCGGCCAGTTATTGAAAATTCCTACTTTAGATCCTATTTTAACGACATAGAAATTTTTTTTACCCAAAGCCTGTCTCCTCCTTAACAAATTACAACTCCCTAGTCTTTACTTCATTTAACCTTAACCTGAAGAATAACATTTCAAAACATAGAGATGCTAGTAATAATTCTTTTAGATAACCCCCAATTTCAAATTATAGGGTACTGCTTAGTAAAACACAAACCAAACTGAAGGAGGACTGTTCTCTTGTCTAAAGTAACGAGAACCATGGATGGAAATCAAGCCGCAGCAATGGCCTCTTATGCACTAACTGAAGTAGCTGCTATCTTTCCCATTACGCCTTCCACACCGATGGCTGAAGGCGTAGACGAATGGTCTGCACATGGAATGAAAAATTTGTTTGGTCAAACCGTAAAAGTCGCTGAAATGCAATCTGAAGCTGGTGCTGCCGGAGCATTGCACGGTTCATTGGCCGCTGGAGCACTCACAACGACCTACACTGCTTCGCAAGGTCTTCTCTTGAAGATTCCTAATATGTACAAACTTGCTGGAGAACTGTTGCCTGCTGTGTTCCATGTGACCGCACGCGCCGTTGCTGCGCACGCCTTATCAATTTTTGGCGACCACCAAGATGTGATGGCCTGTCGGCAAACGGGCTTCGCGCTGCTCGCCTCTTCAAGCGTTCAAGAAGCCCATGATCTGGCCTACATTGCCCATCTCTGTGCCATCAAATCTCGGGTTCCTTTTCTGCATTTTTTTGACGGTTTTAGAACGTCACACGAAATTCAAAAGATCGAAACGATCGATGAGCAGGATATCGCTAAGATTGTTGATTGGCAAGCAATTCAAATATTTCGTAATAAGGCACTAACACCGGAACACCCCGTTGTTAGAGGGACTGCCCAAAACCCTGACATCTATTTCCAAGGACGGGAGGTCGCCAACCTTTTTTATGAAGCAGTCCCGGACATCGTCGATAATTACATGCAAGAAATCAAACGAATTACGGGCAGAGAGTATCATCCCTTTGACTATTACGGTTCCCCAGATGCAGAATATGTTATCGTTGCCATGGGCTCTGTCTGTGAGACAATCGAGGAGACTCTTGACCATCTCATGGCCAAAGGAGAAAAGGTTGGGGTTATTAAAGTTCGTCTCTACCGACCTTTCTCTGGCAAGCACTTTTTGAACGCTCTACCTAAAACAGTTAAGAAAATTGCCGTGCTCGATCGCACCAAGGAGCCGGGCTCACTTGCTGAACCCTTATGCCTCGATGTCGTTCATCTCTTTTATAATAGCGAAATCAAGCCGCTCATAATAGGTGGTCGTTACGGCTTAGGTTCTAAGGATACCCGTCCGTCCCAGATCATTGCGGTCTATGATAATCTCAAACAATCTCATCCCCAAGATGGATTTACGATCGGCATCATGGATGATGTCACAAATACCTCCCTTCCTGAAGTAGATTTTGTCGAGACAGCTCCTAAAGGAACTATCAGTTGTAGGTTTTATGGCTTAGGTTCTGATGGAACAGTTGGAGCCAACAAATCTGCTATTAAGATCATCGGAGATAAGACCCCCCTATATGCCCAGGGCTATTTTTCTTATGACAGTAAAAAATCGGGTGGCACGACCATTTCCCACTTGCGTTTTGGCAAAAAGCCCATTAAATCTACGTACTTGGTGTATCATGCGGACTACATTGCCTGCCATAACAAATCATTTATTGCCAACTACGATTTATTAAAAGGGCTTAAGCCTAACGGAGCGTTTGTTTTAAATTGCCCCTGGAAACCTGAAGAATTAGACAGAGAACTACCAGCCTCTCTACGCCGTCATATCGCCAAAAACAATATTAATTTTCATATCATTGATGCAGTCAACATCGCCTCCGAGATTGGTCTAGGCGGAAGGATCAATATGATTATGCAGGCTGCCTTCTTTAAGCTAGCCAATGTTATTCCTATTGACGATGCCGCCAACTACTTAAAAGAATCTATCGCTAAAACATACGGTAAAAAAGGCCAGAAAATTGTGGATATGAATATTGCCGCCGTAGATCGCGGCTTAGAATCTTTACAAAAGGTCGTTATCCCTGAGTCCTGGGTCAATGCCGAATCAGAGGAAAGCCCAACGGTTGACGAACCCGCTTTTATCAAGAACATTGGGCGGCCCATGGCTCGAAACGAAGGAGATGATCTTCCCGTCAGTACCTTCGTAGGAATGGAGGACGGCACCTTCCCCGTGGGTACAACGACCTATGAAAAACGCAAGATTGCTGTCATGGTCCCTGAGTGGATAATTGACAAGTGTATTCAATGCAATCAGTGTTCCTTAGTCTGTCCGCACGCCACTATTCGGCCATTCTTGCTTAGTAGTGAGGAGCAGGCCAAAGCCCCAGAAACGTTCCAGACGAAAAAACCGCTCGGTAAAGGATTAGAAGGCCTTCACTATCGAATCCAGGTGGATCCGTTAGATTGTACGGGATGTGGCAATTGTGCTGATGTGTGTCCCGCACCAGGAAAAGCCATAGTCATGGATCATGCCGAACCCCAAATCGATGCTCAAGCGGACAACTGGTACTTTGCCTGCACTGTTACGGAGAAGCAAGGCTTAATGGATCCGAAAAGTGTTAAAGGCAGTCAGTTTAGGCAACCGCTCTTTGAATTCAGCGGAGCTTGCCCGGGGTGTGGAGAAACAGCGTACATCAAGCTCATTACTCAATTATTCGGAGATCGGATGATGATTGCCAACGCCACGGGTTGTTCTTCCATTTACGGTGCCAGTGCTCCTTCCGTCCCTTATACCACCAATGCCGAGGGCAAAGGCCCTGCGTGGGCTAATTCACTGTTTGAGGATAACGCCGAATATGGCTATGGGATGTACCTTGGCGTTAAACAAATACGAGATAATTTAGCAAATTTAGTTAAACAATCCTTAGAGACCTCTATTCCTGAAGACCTTAAATCGGCCTTCCGGGAATGGCTGGCTGGAAAGGACGATGGGGAAGCCTCAAAAGCTGCCACGACAAAGGTTTTAGCGGCTCTGAATACTGCTCCAGCGTCTGACAAAACGCTTGTCCAAGCAATACTCGCTAAAAAGGATTTCCTCATTAAACGATCGCAATGGATGATTGGTGGAGATGGATGGGCTTATGATATTGGCTACGGAGGATTAGACCATGTCTTGGCATCCGGCGACGACATAAACATCCTCGTCCTAGACACGGAAGTCTATTCCAATACGGGTGGTCAGTCTTCTAAATCTACTCCTACAGCCGCTGTAGCCAAATTTGCGGCATCGGGTAAAAAGATTCGCAAAAAAGATCTTGGCATGATGGCGATGGGCTATGGTTACATCTATGTGGCTCAGATTGCACTCGGGGCTAATATGAATCAAACACTTAAAGCCCTTACGGAAGCCGAAAATTATAAAGGCCCCTCGCTAGTCATTGCCTACTCCCCTTGCATCAACCATGGGATTAAGACTGGTATGGGAACCACGATTGCGGAAGAGAAGAAAGCTGTCGATGTAGGATATTGGCATCTCTATCGTCATAACCCTCTCCTTAAACAAGAGGGAAAGAATCCCTTCATTTTGGATTCCAAAGCACCTTCCGGATCATTCCAAGACTTTATCCTTGGTGAAGCTCGCTACACTCAGTTAATTTCTACCTTCCCAGACCTTGCTAATGAACTGTTTAAAGTAGCTGAATACCATGCCAATGAACGATATCTAACCTATAAACGATTGACTGAGATGCAGTATTAATAAAAACTTGGCTAATAAAGAAAACTTGTCTGGCTCCCACGAAGACACTGTCTTCGCACGTATTAGCCTTCTTGCAGACACTGTCTTCGCACGTGTTATCCTTCTTGTTAGCCGCAGGCACCGGCGGCCGCCTAGTTGCGCTTATACCACCCGAATTATGCTGCCAAAAACGTATACTTCCTGTATAGGTATAAAGAAAAACTTGGCTGGCGGCCAGGCCTCAGCGAAGGAAGCCGCCAAGTTGCCCTTATGCTTCCAGAAAGTTTTAACAAACAGTTATACTTTCTGACTAGTACAATAAAAGGACTGCGTGAGCGGTCCTTTTATTGTTAGCGGATTTCTGAAGTTTTGTTTTCATACCCATAAGGGGAAGGAGCACGATGCATAAGTGCCTCTACTATGGGTAATATATGGTTCACTATTTCTGATTTGAGTCGACCCATTCTTTAGCGTTCCCCACTTCAACTTCGCTGGGGATTGCAACGTTCGATACTTTCTTAAGTTTTTCAATATTTGCCCAAGCGGCAGTTGTATGCTGTTCGATAGGCCTTTGCATTTGATGTTCCGTATGATTATCATCGCTCATAAGTTGACATTCCTCCTTCTTCTATTTAGTATGATCAGAATGAAAG
>DATMYU010000100.1:0-4778 GCA_035560775.1 Desulfosporosinus sp. | reverse complement strand
GTTATTTCAGTCGAGAGGCTCTAATCATGATACCGCTCGTTCCATAGCTGCGTTGGCATTCAACTGACCGCCATCGCCTGAAGACTTGGCACTAACCAAGTTTCCTTTATACTACTTGGCAAAGAAAGGTTGAATGGTGTTGAAACGAATGGTAAAATGTAAATATTGAACACGGAATTAATTAAGTATTATTCTCACTTTATGAAGGAGGAATTGGATGCTCTTGCCACTTAGCCAACTACCCGAACTAAGTCCAAATCGTCAAGCTTTTCCCTTGATTAATGAATTTCTCACCAAAAGCGAACTTCTCCAAGTTAAAGTTCACGAGAAAAATGGGGTAACTGTGATCGACTGTGGCGTTCACGTTGAGGGCGGTTGGGAAGCCGGGATTTTGTTCTCTGCCGTTTGCCTCGGAGGTCTGGCCCAAGTTAAACTGCAATGGTCGGAATTTGAGGGATTGCGCTGGCCGTCAGTTGAAGTAGTCACGGACCACCCTGTACGGGCATGCATGGCGTCACAGTATGCTGGTTGGCCTATCAAAATTGGCAAGGGGTTGACCATGGGTTCTGGCCCAGCATGCGCAATTGTTCATAAGGGCAGCCTGTTCAAAATGTTAGGTTATGAAGATCATTCTGAGACGGCGATTATCTGCTTAGAAGGCAGGGAACTTCCGTCAGAAGAAGTAATCCAGCATATTTTAGAGGAGTGTCGCTGCCATCCCACGAATCTCTATATCTTAGTTGCACCGACTGCGTCCCTAGTGGGGTCTGTTCAGGTAGCTGCACGGGCCTTGGAAACAGGCTTATTTAAGCTCCGACGATTGGGCTATGACTTAGGGAAGGTCGTTTCTGGTTGGGGCGTTTGTCCGATTCCACCCGTAGCGCACGATACCCTGAATGGCTTAGGCCGGACAAATGATGCGATTTTTTATGGTTCGACGGTACTCTATAACGTTCGTGATGACGATGAAACGCTGGAACATGTAGTGAAGCAAGTTCCGTCATGTTCTCTAAAAGAATATGGGCAGGCTTACATGGAAGTACAAGCCACTCATAAGAATTTTTTTAATTTAGACCCAAATCAGTTTACTCCGGCGGAAGTCTGGCTATGTAATTTGAACAGTGGCCACTCGTTTCATGCCGGATCCTTACGTCCAGATATTTTACGGAGATCATTTGAGTTAAAAACACACTACTGCAAATAGCTTCTTAAAGGGGACTTCGTATTATGCGAAGTCCCCTTGCTGTTTTTAATGAGAAAATGAACGGCAATTTAGATATCACCTTCCTCTAGTAACCGCTTGTAGTAAAATCCGCTGGTATATAAAGCGGCTGCCGGATTATGGCCTGTTACCCTATCCTTAGTGATTAGCGTCGTGACAGGTGCTTCGGAATATTTCATAAAGATGGAGTCATGTCCCACGCAAAGACCCACGATTACGTTCAAATCCGTCTTTGCCTCATTCAGCAGTTTTGCCTGCATGAGGGGATTGCATAACGACTCGTGACAACCTTTTTCGACTTTCAAAGCCTCTGGTACACCAATTTCTGTTTTGTCCGTTGAGCCCACTTTACAAATTACCGCATAACTCTCTAAACCTTTGGCCTTCACAATTTTGGCGAAGATCTTCGCCTCATTAATTAAACCGACACAGGTGGCTATACCAATTTTTTTGGCGCCAATCTTTTTGGCAAAGACGATGATCTCTTCCACCCGTGTCAGCTTTCCAAAGTAAGAACCTTCAATTTCAGCGGCGGCCAAGGCAAACTTAGATACAAACTCATCGGATCGATATAGTTCATTCGCTTCTTCAAATTCCTCGCCATTGGTATTAGTGGTTAGACAAAACTGGGGATAGGTTCCCTTTTTCCTATAGCAATTTGGGACTCCGCAATCCGTGCAGCTTAGTTGCTTGTCCTGATTACTCATTTGCCACACTCCTTAACAGCTGTTGTCATGGCCGAGATGTTCGCCAGTGACGTTGAAGTACTCAGTCCACAGGCTGGTGAAATGATATCTACTTTCTCCTGGACAAGTCCAGTTGCCCTTTTTCCCACGTCTTCAGGCTTGCCAAATTCCAGCAGATAGGTACTAAGGTTGCCCATTGTTGTCAACTGGGGGTATTCTTCTTTTAACAGCCTAAGGTTAACCAGTGCATCGGTACTGATGGCATCTGAATTAATCCGTGGTATTAAATGCTTAACCCTGTTCATATTGCCACAAATATGCACGATGACCGGTGCTCCGTAAGAATGGATGCCGGTTATGATTTTATTTAGGTAAGTTACTGCGTATTCCTCAAACATTCTGGGCCCTAATATTTCGCCTGTTGCCGTGGGATCGGCAATTGTGATTATAGTTACACCGTTATCGATCATCAACTTGGCATATTCCAGCAAAAAATCGCTCACATAATCTAATACCTGATGACTATTAGCCTTATCCTTAAGCAATTCCTTTAAAAAGGTAATGGGATCCACAATAGAAGCCGCTGTACTGATCGGACCCGTTAAGTTCCCGATCACTGGGATATCAGGATACTGCTTAGATAACCTATATCCGGCTTGTATAATCGTGTTTACTCTTCCCGAATTAGCCAGTTCTGTCTTATTCTTAAAATCCACCTTGGAAGCAGAGGAGAAAATTTCTTTTTCGATCTTAGGCTCACAGGCTAGCGTCCCAAAGTTAATTTCACTCCCTAAGACCTCTGCCTCAACCGTCATACAAAATGGAATACCAAAATTTTCGAAACCAGTCTGCTCATAAACATCATGAGCCAATTCTGACATTAGCGCATCATCATGATGGGCCTCAGGTAGCGTATGGGCCGTTTTGTTCATAACATCAACAATAGCCGCATTCATCATTCCCCCAGGACAAATGACAGGGGCACGATCAATCTCTTTCTTTTGCAAAACCCTTTGCAAACGTTCCTTTGGACTCAATGAGCTCACTCTATTTCCCTCCATCTCAAGCTTTTAACTTTACTGGATACCCTATTTCCCTCACTGTATCAAGCATTGCGTGAATATTAGCAAAAGGGGTCTCTGTCGGCAGGCTACAACCGGAAGCCACAATATAACCTTTGGGATTGTCATGCGCTTTCTTTACGCAGTCAAAGACCGCCTTTCTCACATCTTCAGGGCTACCCTCCAGCATTATTTCTGAAGGTCGGACATTACCCATCAACCGAACCATATCACCTATTTTAAGCTTAGCCTCTAACAAATCGGCATCATTGTCAATACTGATGCAATCCGCGCCCGCCTCAACCATCAAACTCCAGATTTTGCTGGTCTTACCACAGATATGTAGCGTAACACTCTTGCCACGGGAATGGATGTAATCAATAAGTCTTTTCAGATAAGGGAAGGAAAATTCTCTAAATTGGTGGGGGCTAATAACCGAGCAAGAGGACATAGCATCCGTTAGACTCGGTGTACATCCGGCATCGATAATCGCTTTAGTATATCTAAGGTTTGTGGCCAAGGAAACTTCACATAACTTGTGAACAGCTTGGGGATTCTTCATGATGAGTCTGGTCAAGTTTTCCGCACCGACTAAAAACGAAGCATTGGTAAATGGACAGGTAACTGCCCCAGTGACCGCTACTTCCTTCCCTACTGCTTCGAGCACGATCTTCATAGCCTCAAGATGGTGAGGCAAGTTACCATCTTTATATGGATCGGCGGGCACAAGCTTATCAATTTTGGAAATATCGTTGATCGCCGGCGCATCGAGGTAAGCCGTTTCATCTAAAGGATAATAAACTTTAGCTCCCATTGCTTCGGCTTGAGTATAGAGATCAGTAAACACTCGAATAGTATCATACTTGAACATCCGATACGCTTCAATTTGAGCTTGAGCTATGAGCTTTCCATTTCCTTTCAAATCAGAGACCTTAACGCCAATCACCCGAGCTGCAGTATTTCCAATGATGGGCACACACGGTAACCTATCTATTCTTTCACCCAAGTTATAGGCCATCATTCTTTCTAGCGGTGTCATTTGATCCTTAATCATTACTCTACGCCTCCAGTAATCGTTGGACAAGTTTCACTGCTTCTGTGGCATTTCTGGCATAGCCATCTGCACCCACTTTGTCGGCGAAGGCTTGAGAAATAGGCCCTCCACCGACGATAACTTTGAATTTCTCTCTAATCTTATCCTGTTCTAAAAGTTCCACTACCTTTCCTATTCCCACCATAGTCGTCGTCATCAAGGTGGAAAGCGCAATGATTTTAGCGTCAACTTCTTTGGCCTTATCGACAAATTCTTGGGGGGGAATATCTCTACCTAGGTCAATCACATCAAAACCAGAGGTCTCCAGCATAATTTT
The DNA here is from genome assembly GCA_035560775.1 of Desulfosporosinus sp. Taxonomy (GTDB): domain Bacteria; phylum Bacillota; class Desulfitobacteriia; order Desulfitobacteriales; family Desulfitobacteriaceae; genus Desulfosporosinus. The sequence goes on along the minus strand of DATMYU010000100.1, from coordinate 439 downwards.
TACTAAGTTCTTGCCAATGTCATGAGTATCACCTTGAATAACACCAAGAATAACCTTTTGCTTTGCTCCCTTGTTACTAGCCTTAATATGGGGTTTCAGAACATCAAGCCCTGCATACATGGCATCAGAACACGTCAAGAGCTCCGGTATAAAATATTCTTCCTCCTCGAAAAGCTGACCAGCCCTCTCCATGCCCGCAGAGAGGCCTTTTTCGATCGCCTCAACAGCATCTATATTATGTTCTACGATTTTGCTCGCAATCTCCACGGCTGTTTCTTCTTCCATTTCTAGCACTGCATCTGACAATTGCTTAAAAAGTTCTTCTTTATTCACTGACATCTAATATCCCCTCCCCGACCAGGCTACCTACTTTTTCTTCACAAATTAATCCTTATGGATTGATCAACAAGTATTCCGATCTATTTTATAGTATATAGCC